>JAHITG010000045.1 GCA_018817865.1 Spirochaetota bacterium | reverse complement strand
CAGCCCGCCATAAAAGACCAAACCGCCTTCCCATACTTTAAATATGGATAAGGGGTTGCTTAAAAAATAGCTCCATTCATAAAATATTACATAAAAAAGTCTTGCTCCCAGGATCGTTCCTACCAGCACATACACGGCAAGATCAAAAACCACATCAGGATTTATATCGGACCGTTTGCACAGTTTTCTTGAAACCAGAATAGCCGATAAAAATCCTAAAGCAACGGCAACGCCGTAGGTCCTGACCGGAAAAGGAGCAAAGAAGAAAAGCAGGGTCACTATCACCATAGTAAAAAAATAGTAACCTGTAAGGTCATTCTTGAATACTTTAACACTGGGAGTGCGTTTCCTGAACAGGAAAAAGATCAAAACAAATAAAAAGGAGACCAGAAGGGCCAGGAGAATGAAGGTAACAAAAGAAAACTTCGGGATAACAAGTAAGATCGGGATCATATATCCTCCTTTTTAAAGACAGTTAACAGCATGATCAGAATTACTCCGATAGTAATTGATGAATCTGCTATATTAAAGAATGGAAAGCGGGCTTCACCGATCCCGAAATTAAAAAAATCAACGACCCGTCTGTATATCAGCCTGTCATAGATATTCCCGAAAGCACCTCCAAGGATCAATCCAAAACTCAACTGGACTAAAAAAGTCTTCCTGGACCTGTGGTAGACATGTAAAATAAAAACAAGAGCAATAATACTTAACACCAGAAGGAATAGAGCTTTCAGAGGATGGTTCCAATCGGAAAAAAGGCCGAAAGCAATACCCTCGTTTTCAATAAATGTTATTTTAAAGAAGTTCCCTATCACACTATGGCTTTCCCCGGGAAGGTAAGCGATCTTTATCCAGTGTTTTGTCAGCTTGTCCAGAAGAATAACAACAATAAAAGCAAAAGTTAATATTTTATTCTTTAAAAAGAGTTCCTTAAGTTTTATTTTCATAGCACCCTATTTTAATAAAAAAAATTAATAAGGCAAGGAAAAAATACAAGAATTTGTAATGGGTCACTTAACGGGGGCTTTGTAGGCACAAACTTGTTTGTGCATATACTCAAAAAGATTTGCGATCTTAAAAAAGCACGATTAAAATCGTGCCTACAATTTGTTTTTTATAATCCCCCGTTAAGTGACCCATTACAAGAATTTTACCTTTTAATAATATATGCTCTATATTTTTTCAAAAATGGAATAAAAAATTTATAAACATCATTAGCGATGATCACTTCCGCGATCAAGGAGAGGAAGGCCAGGAACAGAAACAGTTTCCAGAGACCCTTGGCATAGACCGAATGGAAGAGATTTTCTTCTATTTCGTTTCTTCCCTCAGCAGAAAGGACGGATAATCCTTTATAGTTTTCAACTATATCACTGACAGGCAGGACTTCCATGTCCGATTCGGCATAATCAACATTAACCGCAAAATATTTTTCTTTTAATTTATATACACCCGGCTTAATAATAATATTGTCCTCTAAAAACTCCTCTCCCCTGCCTGAAACAGGTTCAACTGATGCCGATTGCACATTCAGTAAAGAAAAAAGATCATCCAGAGACTGGCCGGTCTGGATCTTATTAATATAGTCATCCTCCGACCGGTTTACCAGATATTTGATCGTCTGGTGCATCAGGGGAGGGAAATTTGGATTAAAGACAAAATCAGTAGATTCTTTATCCGGCAGAAAAGTAAAAAGAATGATCCTGCTTTCATTTTCCTGAATACCTGTAGCGGTCTGATACTCAATAACAGCAGGATCTCCATTGGAAAACCTTGCCAGGATCCTGGTATTAATTGACAGATTATCCATCTTCAATTTTAAATAGGAATATACTTTTGTATTTTTGAATATTTTGATATCTTTAAAGATATCAAACACAGGATGGGCATAATCTACAAATTCGATCATGAAAGGAGTCTCCTTATTCTCATTCTTCTGCAGGATCAGGCCTTCGGTCAATCCGGATTTGGCAAAGACCGAATTAAAATTATTTATATCAAATTTCTTGGATGGAAAGATAAGCATATTTCCGGTCTTTAAAAAATCCCTGATGCTTTTTAGCTCTGCCGTACTGATGCTTTCATACGCGAGCAGGAGTATATCATCATTTTTATTTGAAGGAAGGCCCGGATACTCGTTAATATGAATATATCCGGACTTCGTTTTATTCAGGATATACAGAGGATTAATAGCATTTAATATATAAAAGATATCTTTCTGATCCTTCCGGGTACCGATCGCAACTTTTTCAGGAACAGTGAGCACAAAATAATTTTTATTGTCATGGATCAGGTCATCACCGTCCGCGATCTCCGAAACTCCGCTTAAATACCCTCCCGTTGATATCATATGCCTGATATCAACAGCTCTTTTCTCACCTTTCTCCAGCGTAAGACTCTTCTGATTTACGGCTTTCTCATTTATATATGTTTTAATGATCAGGTTATTTTTGACAGATGAATAATTTTTAACAAGGGGATAAAAAGAGACCGTATCTGATTTAAAATTCAGTTTCATGGGTATCTGAGTATTGATCAGCGCACTGTTCTTTTTATCTTCAGCACTGTTCTTAATTATAAAGAGAGGATAATCCAGTTTTATGTAAGGGTAAATATATGATTCATCCCTCATAAAATTTATTTTCTGCATATCGGTAATAAGATAGATCATCCTTGAAGAGTTCCTTGACCTGTCCAGTATGTTCTTTGCTTCCAGAAGGGACTCCATTAAATTATTATTAATAAGCGAAATTTGCGAATCCTTTATATACTGGATCACGCTCTTTTTATCATATGTAAGATCATAAAATTTCACCCTGTTCACATCACCTGAAAGAATGAGGGATATATTATCATTCTCCTTCATTAACCGCTCCAGAATTTCCAGGGCAATTCTTTTGGATCTCTGGAACAGACTTTCTCCGCCTGATATTAATCCCATGCTGTATGAATTATCCAGGATAAGTACAATACTTTTCTGCCCGGAAGAACCTGCCACTACGGCGCCTTTCCCGCCGGAATAGATAACCGGTCTGGCACAGCTTAAGATCAGAAAAATTATTATTAATGTCCTCAGGATCAAAAGCAGCAGTTCTTTTATCCTGATCTTCCTGGATTCCTTCTGAAGGGATTTTTTTATAAAGAGGAGACTGGAAAATTTTAATATCCTGATCTGCTTTTTATTTATCAGATGAAGGATCAGCGGGATACCCGCAAGGACAAGAGCAAATAAGAAATAGGGGTAGGTAAAAACCATGGCATTAATATATCAGTTCCATTTCGAATTTCAACAAAAAGAACCACAGAGATCACAGAGAAAAATGTAGCAAGCCCCTTTAGGGGCGCCTTAGAAGAAATCCCTCGGGACAGAGGCCACAGAGGACAAGCTAGTGAAACACGATGCTTATAGGATTATATAACTTCTGCTACAGGAAGACTTGAACTTGCAGTAACATTAAGAATATTTAATCCGGCCAGATTTCTAATAGTGGAAGCCACTTCACCCGGTTCAAGTGGAGGTCTCCTTTTAATTTTCCACTTCAGGATCTCCTCATATACTTCTTTTTCAAATGGTGAACGATGCAATTTATTCATTAATTCTTTTGATACAAAAATAGCAGAAGCGACTAGTTCAGCCTGCTGTGAATTAATTCGCAGGAAAAGATCTACAGTCTTTAAAATTATTTTCTCGGATCTCCTAATTGCATCCTGATAAGCTTTCCTCGCATCGGGAAAAGTTGGTCCGGTTTTTATATGAATCATCGGCTCCTGATTTTCTTCTTCTATCAATCCATTCTTTAATAGACGGCTTGTGATTTGTTTCAGATCTGAAGTATATGGGCCAAAAGAACCCCGTATATATTTTAACCCGGTATCCAGGCCCTGTTCTGTGGCAAAATAAGCGATTTTCTGAAAAATAGTCCGGCCTACCGGCCAATGATATTTTTCGTTCTCTATTCTATATAATATTTCTATTAATACAATCCATTCCGGTTTAATAAATTGTGGCGATGGCATTGTGTTTTGATCTGCTTTAAGGCCATTTTCTTTCCCCAGAAAAGCTGACTGTAATTCCTCATGAGGAGTTCCATGCGGAGCATATAATTCAACCGGAATATCCATCCTGTTTAAATACCGGTAAAGAGTCGGCCCAACAATACGCCATTCCAATTGTCCATTACCGCAACCGAGTGGGGGTACTGCTATAGAAGTAATACCCCATTCTTTATAATGGGTGAGGAGATATTCCAGCCCATTAACAATATCCTTTAAATTTGTTATTGAGCGCCAGTGCTGTTTTGTTGGAAAATTCAAAATCCAGGGTGGTAGTAATGTCTTATACAGATAGGGCAGGCCTAATTTTACCTCAGATAGTTTGCATCGCTCTACATAATCTTTATACATGTCCGGGTATTTTTTCTTGAACTGCAAAGCAATTCCTTTCCCCATAATGCCTATACAATTTACGGTATTTACGATTGTCTGATTTTTTGATTCGAAGAGGTCGCCGATTAAGACCTTGATCATAATTTAACTCCCTATAAAAAGAATAAACCGCTATTAACTGAAATGTCAAGTTTTATCTGTTCTTGTGCTGATATCAATTTCTTCAGGGATTCCAATGCTTCAATTGTTGGCAGATAAATCCCTGTAATATATTTTACCGGAACACAATTCGGAACGAGTACTTCAGCACACCGGATTCTTTTCTTCTGCATTTTTATTATTGGATCTTCATCATTCCAGTATTCAGCATATATCAAATCTTTATCTAAACATTTCAATCCTTTGGGGAAGGGGTCAAATCTCGTATATCCACTTGATGCATTTCCATCAGCTATAATCACATTTTGTAATTTAAGGACATTTGGGGATATTTTCACAATACATATTTTATTCCCCTTTTTAGGGTTATTATCAACATTTGCATACATCATTGGATTTCTTGCATGAAAATACAGATTGGCATATTTATGCAAAGGACCACCATTTGGAATAATAACTTTTTTCCGTTTCTCCTGTATAATCGGACTGTCAATACCATTCACTTTTTTCTGCCAGGCAATCTCATGACATAAAATACCGTTTTCTAGAACAGATGGGATTTTAACAATTTGCACAATATAATGAAACTCTTTTATATCTTTAAATTTCATAAGTTATTTAATTTACCTTAGAATTCTCGACTTAGAAATACAATTTGTATTCTTGATCTCAATTTTTCATCACCATAACTTAATAGAAAAAATTAATATTTTTTTACTCTTTTCCCTCTCATTTTTTTTAGAGTGATTATATTTTTAACTTTTTTATCTGTAGTAAATCTTATATTTAAAATATTTGCAAAAAATACAAGAAAATAAACAATGAAGACCATTATCTGAGTAATAATTATTAATTGCTGTCTCCAACATGTATAATTCCATGTATCGGAAATACCGAGGGTAGCAAATACTCTTAATGTATTTAATAGTAATAATAATGGAAATTCTGTTGGGGATGCGACATTAAAATATAAATAAAACCATGAAAAAGCTATAATTAACTCTAGAAAATTAATGGAAGATAAAAAAAATATTCTATTAAAGGAAGAAGCGCCTGTCGTATCCTTCCTCTTTAAATGGGTTATTTCCTGTAATTTTGAAAATAGTATAGCGATGACTCTTGATATAAAAAATAAGATAATAAGCCAATCCAATTTAACAATTTGATGATAAAAAAGATACAACACACTCCCACATATCCAATAAAAAAGAATTAAAATATCCATACTATTATTGTATACAATTTTTGAAGTTGTGCTCATTCTAATAATATTTTGAATTATATCCGAATGTGTATGTACTTTTTCAATAATTCTGATTAATAATTTTTCTACAAATGATCCTTCCTTTGATTTATAGAATTTATAATAACGGTTATAAGAATAAATCAACATATTTTGTTTTAAAAATTCATTTTTCTTATAATATTTTTTTAAGTACAATTTATGCAATACAAATATGATGCTCCATATAACCAAACTCGTTATTAGTGGATAATTAATTATATTCATTTTTATCTGTTCTGAGCTCACCAAATAGCTGGCTCATTTTTTTTCCTTATATTTAATATTATTAATGACGTTTATTAATTTATTAACATATTTCTTGTCTTTATGCTCTTTAAAAAATTGAAATTTCTTGTTCCCATTCTCAGTTGTTATTTCAGTTTTATAAAAATAAAAAAATGGAGAATCTATAATGGTAAATTGACGGCCATTTGCATCTTTACAAAATAAAACAACCGTAAGCATATATTTATTTTTGTCAGAATTTTTAATTATATCTGTGTCTAATAAATCTTTCATTCCAATTGAAAAAGGATCGCATTTTAATAAAACATGAAGATCATTACTATATCTTGAAATTTGTATTTCTTTTAT
>JAHITG010000491.1 GCA_018817865.1 Spirochaetota bacterium | reverse complement strand
TGTGTCCCCAGGAAGGAAGGTAAAATTGAGTCAGAAATCACTTATTTTTCAAGGGGAGAACCGGTCCTGCTTGAGATCTGGCAGACAGTATCAGAGAAGTTCATGGAGAAGAACCCGGATGTAAAGGTGAATATTGAAAATGTAGACTATGAACTCTACTGGTCCAAGCTGCTGACCATGATCGCTGCCGGAACTCCGCCGGATGTTATCTTCCTGGAATCGAACAGGATGACAAGCTATATTACCAAGGGTTCTCTTACCGATTTGACACCCTTTATTGAAAAGGATGAAAAGTTCAGGATAGAGGATTTTTTTAATATAGCTATCAGCCCGTATATGCGGAACGGGCGACTTTTTGGTCTGCCGAATGATGTTGCTACCGTTGTCATGTTTTACAATAAAAATCTGTTTGACGAAGCGGGATTGCCTTATCCGAATAAAAATTGGACATGGGCAGACATGCTGAAGATCGCTAAAAAGCTGACCCGGGATATAGACAATAACGGGAAGATAGATCAGTATGGCCTGGCTTATTATCCCCATGAGATCGCTATTCCTCAGAATGGCGGTTCCCGTTTTGACAATGCTGAAAATCCCACCCGGTGTATGCTCAACGCTCCGGCTGCAAAAGAGGCGATCCAATTCTGTAATGACCTTAGCCATAAGTATAAAGTCTCACCAACCATGAGTGATTTTCAGGATACAGACGGCCGTACTATGTTTGTTATCGGGAGGATCGCCATGATCCCTGACGGACACTGGATGGTACCCCGGTTTAAAAAAGAGATAAACAAATTTAAATGGGATGTGGTGGTACTTCCGCGAAAGAAACAACAAGCAGGATCAGGGCGAGGATCCGGTTTTGCCATTCCATCCGGTTCAAAAAACAAGGAAGCCGCTTTTCGATTTATAAAATTCGTTACAGGATTTGAAGGCCAGAAAATATTAATGAAAGCAGGATTTTCTATGCCGGCTTTAAAAACGATCGCAAAATCCGTGCATTTTCAAAATCCTCCGCCTGAAAACAAACAGGCATTTATTGATATGACCAAAGCTGCAGTCCTGGAACCGAAACTGGAGAGCTGGAATGAGGTTCAGGATATGGAGGATTCAGAACTGGACAGAATATGGGTGAATGAAGAAAAAGCGGAAACAGTATTGAAGAGGCTGGCAAAGAATCTTAATAAAATAATTCAAAAGAAATAGAGTACTGTATTGTCATGGAGATTATTACTCAATAAGATGTCGAGGTGTGAAATGAAGAGTTTGAAAATTATTTTTATAATGTCTATTCTGCTGGGCTGTATCTTTTTTTTAAGCAGGGTAACGGGTGCAGATACCCTCTTTGACAGCTTTGAAGAAGGGAATGACTGGGAGATGGTGACCTGGGGTGATGAGGCTAAACTTAATATAAGCAAGAATGAGATATCTGAAGGCCGTTACTCTCTGAAGGTCAGTTTTACGCCACAGGGACGGAAGGAGAAGAACAAAGGGATCTTTATCCGGAAAAGCATCAGTGGTACTCCTGAAGAGCTGAAAAAGATAGTAGTTGACATTTATAATGATACCGGCACAGAGAATATTTCCCTGGCAATAGCCCTGGATAGTGAAGAGTATTATGAATCACCTCAGACAGTACTGAAGAAAGGATGGAACAAGAATCTCCTGTTTGATCTTCTGCAAAATAATTTCAAATCCGGAAGTTCAGGTTGGGAATATTCCACATCGCTAAAGAAAAATCTTGGTCTGGGAGCCTTCTTCTTTATTTTTTATCTTAATAATACAAAATACGGGGAGATCTATGTGGATAACATACGGACAGGAGCTCCTGCCGTAAAAAAAAGTGTGAAGAAAAAGACCCCTTTTATCAAAAAGAAGACTGCTCCAGGCCAGTATATTGCCCCGGAAATAAGGTCAGTTAAAGGGCATAAAGGAACCGTTTCCCAGTATGGACTGCTGGAGCTGGATGTTGACTTTTCGGGGACCTATTTTGACCCTTTTGACAGCAGTGATATCCAGTTGAGCGGTGTCTTTGTATCACCGGACAGGCGGATCCTTAATGTGGATGGTTTTTTATATTCTGCAAAATTCGATTCAGAGAAGATACAGGACCCTGTCTGGAAGATAAGATTTACACCGGATAAAAGCGGAACATGGAAATATTTTGTAAAAGTAAGAAATCCTAAAGGAAAGGTCCGTTCCAGCATGTATCAGTTTACATGCTCCCCCTCTTCCAGAGACGGATTTATAAGGGTGGATAAGGGCCATCCGGAATTTTTCAGTACAGACCGGGGGACCTTCTATTATCCTATCGGCCAGAATGTGGGATGGGCATCCCAGACTGAGTATGATCAGTATTTTACTGAAATGGCCGCCAATGGTGAGAACTGGGGCCGGCTCTGGATGGCTAACTGGAATGTTGCCCTGGAGTGGAAACCAATGGGATATTACCGCGGTCTTGGAAGTTATAATTTGAATAATGCGTTGCGGCTGGATGAGATCATGCAGGCAGCAGAAAAAAAGAGCGTATACCTCCAGCTGGTCTTTGACTTTCATGGCGCCTTTTCCACTACGGTTAATCCGGAATGGCAGAATAATCCGTATAATGCAGAAAATGGCGGTCCCTGTTCCGATCCGCAGGAATTCTTTACCAGCGAGTCGGCAAAGAGTCTCTATAAAAAGCGTCTCCGTTACATTATAGCCAGATGGGGGTATTCAACCCATGTCCTGGCATGGGAATTTTTCAATGAGATCAACTTTACCGATGGGTTTAACAGGAGTATTGATAAAGAATGGCATGAAGAGATGTCCCGTTTTGTAAAAAGGATCGATCCCTATAAACATCTTAATACTACAAGTTATTATAATGAATTTAATGAAAAGACATACGAGCTTGATACCATTGATTTTGCTCAGATCCATAATTATTATTCTGAGATAGTTCAGATGATGAAGAACATCCCCGCACGGATGAAACAGTTTAACAAGCCTTATTTCTTTGGAGAGTTCGGCAGCGACTCCAGGGATGGGGTGGATGACCTGGATAAGAAAGGTGTTTTCAACCATGCCGGGATCTGGGCCCAGTTCATGATGCCATCGGGTGGGAATGCCATGCCCTGGTGGTGGAATACCCATATTCATCCAAACAAGCTTTACTATCATTTTAAAGCCCTGGCTGCCTTTTCCAGTGGTATAGACAGGAGAGAATTTAAATTTACTTCTATAAAGGAGAAACTCAGTGCAGGGGATATAACGTTAGAACTTTTGGGCCTTCAGGATAAGAATTTTATCATGTTCTGGGTTTGTGACAGAAAAGGGATGAAATATAAAGATAGAGAGGCTCCTTTGAACATAATGAACGTGAAGGTGACAATAAAGGATATGGAAAAGGGGAATTATTCCGTTGAGTTCTGGGATACCTATACGGGAAAGGTTATGAAAAAGATCTCACTGAATGTTAACGGGAAGATACTGGATTTAAAACTTCCTGATTTTAAGAATGATATGGCCTGTAAGATTAAAAAGGTCAAATAATATAAATTAATGAGATGGAGGATAAGAAGATGAAGAAAGTTTGCACAAGGTATGACAAGAACCCGATCCTGACAAGGGATGACATTCCCTATCCGGCAGAGTGCGTTTACAATTCCGGAGCCATAAAATATGAGGATAAATATATTCTCATATTAAGGATACTCCTGTTGAACGGTTGTTCTGTACTGGGATTGGCTGAAAGCAAAGACGGGTATAATTTTAAGGTAAGGCCCGAGCCGATCATGACACAGTCGGATAAGGAACCGTTCAAGACATTTGAAAACAAGGGGCTTGAGGATCCCAGGGTTACAAAAATCGATGATGATTATTACATTTTTTACAGCTGTTATTCCACATTCGGATTCCGTTCCGGACTGGCCCGTACCGGGGATTTTAAAGGCTTTGAAAGGATCGCTATCACGACAAGTTCGGATTACAGAAATACTGTGCTTTTTCCGGAAAAGATCAAGGGATTGTATGCAAGATTGGAACGTCCCAATGTTTATCCCTGGGGCAGCTGGCTTTCCTTTTCCCCGGATCTGATCTACTGGGGCAATCATCAGCTTCTCTGGGTCCCCTACGGAAAGAATATCTGGGAGGACCACAAAGTTGGACCGGGAGCACCGCCGATAAAAACGGATAAAGGATGGCTTCTGATAACACATGCAACAACCGCGACCATGGATGGCCAGACATACCGGCTGGGATGTGCACTGTTGGACCTGAAAGAGCCTTCCCGGGTTCTCGGGATCGCTGACCAGTTCATTCTGTCTCCACGGGAACCTTATGAAACAACAGGATATGTCCATAATGTAGTTTTTACATGTGGTGCGATCCCTGAGGATGATGGAACTGTAAAGATCTATTATGGCGGAGCAGATACCTGCATGAATGTTGCTGTTGCCAGGATAGATGAGTTGATCGAATTATGTCTTGAGAATAAAAGGCCTCCATTAGGGTAGGCTTTAGTTTTAATATTACAAGGCGGCCCGAAGGAAAAGGAGGCTTCCTCCTTTGGACTGCCATATCTAAAACAAGGATACAAGTATGTTTGATGGTTTAATAAAAAAAATTTTTCTGATGCTTTTTTTATTGATACCTTTCATTCTTTTCAGTGAAAAGCAATTTGAGGTTCACTCGTTCAAGAACAGGAGCAATTTTAAGGACCGGGCGCAGTTTGGAGCTGATGTTGCTGAGCTATTTATCACGGAATTGAGAAATAGCGGCAGATACGAAATGACATTTAATAAGAACATGGATTTAGGCGGACCATCCGGCAGGGACGGATATCATATCACAGGTATTATAAAAAAATTCAGCCTTGCCAGTTATGGCCTTATCTTTCCGGCAAAAGGGGGATATGTTCATTATGCTTCCAAGGTCATCATTGAGATCACAGTCTTTTCTAATGGTGAAAAAGTCCGGACCATAACCGGGAATTCCGAGTTGCGGGATAACAGTCTCGGCATTACCATTCTGGGCGGGCCCGGTACTTCAGTAGAAGTAGAAAGCCTGGTTTACAAAGAACTGCAGAAGGTCCCGCTTGGCAGTAAAAAATTTAAGAAGTCCCTTCTGGGAAGATCACTGTACGCCTGTCTTCAGGACCTTTCTGAAAAGTTCAAAAAGGAGTTTACTCAGGTTAAAAAGGAAAAAAGTTTCATATCAACTGAATATTTTTTAATAGCTGACAGGGAAAAGAATACGGTTTATATTAATTCGGGAAGCAGTGATTTTATTAAGGCAGGTGAGATACTGCAGGTCTTTCGGATAGGGAAGAGATTAGATGACCCGAAAACAAAGAAGTTTCTGGGGTACAGAGAAGAATACCTGGGTAAGATTAAAGTGATAATGGTCCTTTCGGAACTATTATCAAAAGCAGAGATAATCGAAGGGGGGAAAAGGATCAAAAAAGGGGACAGGGTAAGAAGATAACTTCACAGCCGTTATAACCAAAGTTACCGTCTAATAACATAACAGGTACCCGATCTTTAGATCTGTAAGAATGGGGATGAGGTAAAATCATGTACCTACCCCGATATATTTAATTTATAACAACAAATTCTACTCTTCGGTTCATTCTTCTTCCTTCTGCAGTGCTGTTATCGCCATTTGGTCTTAATTCTCCCCAGCCTTTGATCTTTAATTTTCTCTCTTTTATCCCTTTCTGGACCAGATAATTTTTCACGCTTAAAGCCCGCTTTTCTGAAAGTTTCTGGTTTTCCGTATCAGAGCCGATATTATCCGTATGTCCGTCTATTCTTATTTTTTTAATTCCGGGAGTTGTTTTTATAATTTCAGCTGCTTTATCCAGAAAACTGTATGCAGAAGGCAGGATCTTTGCCGTGCCGAATTTAAATTCGACCTTTTCAAGTATGATCAGCACCGTTTCAAAATGTATCTGATTAATAAGTAATGATAGATTGTATATTTCCTCCAGATCCATTTTTTGGGGTTCTTTTGGTATTTCATTTGTCAATACCACGCTTTTATACCCGTCAGGCAGTAATCTTTTCTCTTCAGGAAAGAGCGGATTGTGCGCTTCCACGATCCCGTTCAATACTTTTATTTCAGATGACTGATCATCATTGACACTTATGGCAAATGCTGTTCCGCGCACTCCTGCAACAGCCGTAGGGGTACTGACAGATGTGGATGAATTTTTCAGGATCTTTGAAAACTTGGCAAAGAATGAGCCTCTGGAAAGAGTATTATTTATTTTTTCAATATTAAACTCATCCAGAGTAAATTTGGCTTTATCTTTTAACCTGATGGCGTATTGGTCATTGAATTTAATATCCACAATAGCTTTATCCTTGAGCGTAATCGTATCCCCGCTTTTTAACTTATAACCGGGCCTGGCCTTGAACTCTTTGTTGCCTCTTTGAATGACAGCATCACCGATAACATAGGTTACAGCTGCCTGCTTCAATACTATTACCGGTTTTTGAAAATATATTAATTTTGAATTTTTTGCATAAAAAGCCAGGACACCTGCACCGATAAAAATAATGCCTGATAAGAATAATATCAGGAACATAAGGGGGAAACGTTTCTTATTGCCTTTTTTTGACTTTTTAGCATTCATAAAAGACTCCTTTTTGATTTTTTTGCATAATACTTCTTTTCAAAATAATATCCATAAAAATTTTAAATAAAGAACCGGGACAGGTACATAGTGTTGGGGGATAAAGGGATCAGAGTAGTCTTTTTATTATGAGTTGACATAAAAAGATAGTATGGTATTTTAAATCACTATTTTTAAAGGAGGAAAACATGAGAAAGATAGTCATTTTTTTACTTGTTTTTATTCTGCTTGCTTTGTCACTCCCGACAGCAGGCATGGCTGCGGCAAAGAAAAGCAGCGCAAGTTCTACTCTTAAAGCTTATCTGAAAGCCCTTGAAACATTTAAATTATCGCAGGCGTACGGATATTTTTCCCCTTCAGAGAAAAAGTTTAAAAAATCAAAGGTCTGGTTAAGTGAGTATCCTGTAACTTTCTTAAAGGCCATGCGTCTGGACAACAAGGACTTCTTCCGTTTTACGGTCATGGAAGGCACAGATGAAAATGAGATAACTGTAAAAACAGTTGATCTGGTCTTCCCTGATGCTGATATCAGTTATGGTTTCATGTACAAAATGATCACAAAGAGCATGAAAAAAAATAAATCTTTAAAACCCGGCAATCCCAAGCATGTTCTTCAGGCTTTTAAAGACATGGTGAAAAAGGAAGGCACAACGGAACTTCCGTTTCAGCAGGTAGAAAAAAAGATCAAGATGGAGCAGATCAAAGGGAAATGGTATGTCAATCCCGGCTGGAAAGAGGCTGCCCTTAAAAAAGAAGAAGAAAGTAATCAACAGAAAAAAGAGTTTGAAAAGCAAAGTGCAGTAAGTAAGGTCAATTTTATTATAGGACAGGCTAAAATGCATCCCAGTGATTTTACAGAACCGATGAAAGAACTGGAAGAGATAAAAAAGAAGTATCCGGACATGGCGGAAGCTGATACCGGTATAGCTTTGGTCAAGACATTCCGGGAGAACTTTCTAAAGGTTGTTATTACAGCCCTGGAGCCGACAAGCAATCCTATATTCACTGTAGTGAATCTCGAGATCAAGAACAACAGTGAGATGACCTTAAACCATTTTATCGTTGAATACTCTTTTTTAGATTCTAATGGAAAACTCCTTAAAAAAGAGGAATTTCAGTTCAATTCGTCACATCTGGACCCATCAGAACCCAATGGCTGTAAGCCGGGTTATGCAGGAAAAACAACCATGGGCCTTTCAGTCAGTGACTCGGATGCCATCTCAAAAACATGGAAAAAGACAGAGGTAAGATTAAAAGGTGTCAATTTTTTCCTGGAATAAAAGAATACTAAAAGATTGATTAGCAATAAATTAAAATTACGGAGGTAGTTTTATGAAGATCTTATTATCAATTATTGTAATTGCTGTTTTTTTCTCATATTCCTGTTCAAAAAAAGGATCCGTTGATAAAGAGACAATGGGGAAACAAGAGGGAGTTATTGAGAAATCCGTTGAAGACAAAACAGCTGTAAAAAAAACCACATCTAAAGTTGAGAAGATGGAGCCTACAATTGAAAATCTTATAAAAACCTTAAAGAGTGCCGGATTTTCTGATGAAGGCAGTAAATATGAACCTAATTATCAGATTCACAGAGATCAGAATATATTAAAAAAAGTAATAGAAGACCTATATACTACACAGGTCCCGATCGCAGCTACCGCCTATTCAAGTACAACCCCGCGGCTTTATGTCTTTATTTGTGAATATGATTCCAAAGAAAAAGCAGAAACAGCCGCAAATGAGATCATTAAAGAACTTTTAGTGATCATTCCGGAAATGTCCAGTCCTCAAGGGAAAACATATCCTGACGGAACAACATTATTTTTAAAAGATAAATATACAGAAGCAGATATTAGAAAGACAGCAGTGGCAAATGGAAAATTTTTACTGGTTTATGCGGGGAAATACATAGCAAACAGCGCTCTTACTAAAGCCTTTAAAAGTTTTTAATTTTTAAGCTGATAAATGTAAGAACCGGGACAGGTACAATACTTTTAATATGATATCGGGTCATTAGGGTCTGTTGCCCAAATGGATTAAACGAAGGTAGCCGCAGGCTTTAGCCTGCGAAATGATTCAATAATGTAATTAAACGCAAGCTAAAGCTTGCGACTACCACTATTTAATAATAATATCCATTTGGGCAACAAACCCATTACTTCTTGTTTTCTGGATTCCCGCTTCCCAGGCTGTTGCAAAACTCCATTTTTTCTATTAGATATTCTGGAATTCTACTAAAAAAGTACTATTTCTGTTAAAAAATAATTTTAAAAATATTTTTGAATATAGTTTTATCTTTCCTGCGGCTAAATCTAATTTACTTCC
>JAHITG010000490.1 GCA_018817865.1 Spirochaetota bacterium | reverse complement strand
AGAACGGTCATGAACAGATAATCAAGTTTGGAGGACTCCACATTCTGGGGACAGAAAGACATGAAAGCCGCAGGATAGACAACCAGCTGAGAGGCCGTGCAGGAAGGCAGGGTGACCCGGGTACATCAAGATTTTTTATTTCGCTTGAAGATGAACTGATGCGTTTATTCGGTTCCGAAAGGATTGCCAATGTCATGGAAAGGCTGGGATTGCGGGAGGGTGAAAATATCGAGCATCCATGGATATCCAAGGCCATTGAAAATGCCCAGAAAAAAGTGGAAGCACGAAATTTTGAGATAAGAAAACATCTCCTCGAATATGACAATATCATGAATAAACAGAGAAACTATATTTATGATAAAAGAAACGAGATCCTTAACGACGTAAATTTAAAGAATGATATTTTGGCTTCCATACAGGAGATCACAGAGATCAAAATGGAAGATATCTTCGGAAGGAAGTCACATGCCGATAACTGGGACATAGAGACATTCAACAACTTTCTCTACTCATCATTTGGGACAAAAATCGATGTAAAAGATGAGGATATCAAAAACTTTACTTTTGATGAATTTTTAAAACATGTTAATACACATTTGACAGATCTCTACGCGCAAAGAGAAAAGAAGTTCACTGAGGAAGTGACAAGGCAGATGGAACGCGGGATCATGCTGGACATTATTGATACAAAATGGAAGGAACACCTCTATGCAATGGACCAGCTTAAAGAAGGAATAAGCTGGAGAGCATACGGGGAAAAAGATCCTCTGGTAGAATATAAATTTGAAGGATTTCGATTATTTGAAGATATGGTAGACAAGATAAAACTGGAAACACTGGAAGTATTATTTAAGGTAGAGCCGGTTGGCCTCTTGGATCAGCTTCAGGCCGCTGTTCCTGAAGATGAAGCCTTCTTTGGCAAAGCAACACATTCTGAATTCGGACAGTTTGGTGCACTCGGCCTGGATCAAAGGAAACAGCAGTCAGAAGGTCAAGACCAGGCAATGCCTCCTGTCATAGAAAGGCAACAGATCAAGAGAGAACAGAAAAAAATAGGGAGAAACGAACCCTGCTGGTGCGGCAGCGGAAAAAAATACAAATATTGTCATGGCCAATCTTAAAGATAAGACCTTATTACTGCTTATAACAATTTTACTTTTTACTCATTGTTCCACTACAACCAGGCAAACACAAAAAGATAATATTCTTATTGACAACAATCAGTACTCATATTACAGCATGGGCATTATAGAAGAGAATCAGGGTAATATAAAAAAAGCTATCCACTATTTTAAAAAGGCCTTCAACATCGAAAGATCTTCAGAGATCGCACATGAGATCTCAAGCTGTTATCTGCAGATCAATGATATACCTGCCGCAAAAAAATACATAGAAAAAGCCATACAGATAAGTCCGAACAATGCAGACCACAGATTTATGCTGGTCAATATCTATCTTCTTGAAAAAGAGAATAAAAAAGCTATTGATGAGCTGAAAAAGATCACACAGATACAGGAAAACAATTACGAAGCTTATTTTGATATCGCATCCATTTATCAAAATATCGGTAATTATGAAAAAGCGATACACTATTATAACAAAACTCTTGAACTTAAATCAAATGATGAAAACACATTATATAACCTGGGTAATATATATTTTACCCTTTCTCAAAAAAGAAAAGCTAAAGAATATTTTGCAGAATTTGTCAAGAACACTGATGATCTGGAATCAAGATTTATTTACGCTTACCTTCTGGCTTTAACAGGGGAATATGAAAAAGCACTGAAGGTATATCAGGAGATGTACAAAGAATTTCCGGATAACACTCAACTTCTCAAAGATATGACAGAAACCTTTTATTTAATGAACAAAAAAGATGATTGCCTTCAGTTTCTGGAGGTTATCCTGAATAATACCACCCTGCATGAAAATGATAAAAAACTGTATAAGGCCATAAAAGGAGAACTTAACAACAGGTCTTATGCAGAAAAATATTTTTCAAATGTGGTCAAAGCCAATGAAAATGACCTGATCTCAAATTATGGCCTCTATAAGATCTATTTAAGAAATAAAAATTACGGAAAATTAAAACCTGTACTGATCAATCTGGGAAAAATTTTTTACCACAATGAAAACTACCAGTATGCAATTATATTTTTTAATAAACATAAGAAACTTTTTCCTAAAAACATTTCACCTTACTCTTATCTTGGAATCGTGTATGAATCATTAAAGCAGTATGACAAGGCGATCATTGAGCTGAAGAATGCTCTGCAGATCAAATCTGAAGATGTAAAACTGAACTATTATCTCGGTGTATTATTTGAAGCCAATAAAAACTACAAAAAGGCTATTAACCAATATAATAAAGTAATAGAACTGGATAAAAAACATCTGTATGCCTATCTTCGCTTAGGATATCTGTATAACAGTATGGATCAGAATAAAAAAAATATAGCCACATTACAAAGAGCAATGAAGATCATGCCGGAAAAACCGGATATTTATCTTTTACTGGGTATCGGTTATTCCCGTATCAAGAAATATGAACAGGCTATCAATACATTTCAAAAGGGATTGGAATTGAACAATAGAGATCTGATGCTGCATTTTCAGCTGGCTTCCGCATACGACAAGAATAATGATAAAGAAAATGCCATTAAAGAGCTTAAATCCTGTATCAAACTGGATAATGATGACCCGGAAATATCTAATTACCTTGCTTATCTTTATGCTGAAGAGAATATTAATCTTAAAGAAGCAGAGCAATTAATAAATGTATCCTTAAATATCGATGATCAGAATTTTGCATACCTTGATACAGCCGGATGGATCTATTACAGGTTAAATGACCTTAATAAAGCTAAAGAGTATCTGGAACTGGCTGAAAAGAACATGCTGACAGATAAGAAATATGATTCCGTGATCTATGAACATCTTGTGGAAGTACATCAAAAACTCGGGAATGTTGAATCAGCAGACAAATATAAAAAAATGATCAATAAAAAAGAGAATTAAGAGGACAAAAATGAGCACAATTACTGTGATAGGAACACAATGGGGAGACGAAGGAAAAGGAAAGATCACAAACCTGCTCGCCGGTGAATCAGATTATATCGTACGCTACCAGGGCGGCAATAATGCCGGCCATACTATCTGGATCGATGATCAAAAATATGTCTTCCACCTTCTTCCTTCGGGAATAATTGAAAAAAATAAAAAATGTATACTGGGGAACGGATTGGTTATCGACCCGGAAGCACTGATAGATGAAGTACATCTCCTGAAAAAACGCAAGATCAATATTACGGACAGACTCTATGTAAGCGAGAATGCACATATTGTTATGCCGTACCATAAATTGATTGATACAAACAGGGAAAGTTCAAAAATAAAGATCGGTACTACAAAAAGAGGTATAGGGCCTGCTTACGAAGATAAGGTTGCCCGTATCGGGATCCGGGTAATCGACTATATCAATGATGAAATATTCAATACTCTACTGAAGAATAACCTTAATGATAAAAGCCAGATCATCTCAAAGTTTATATCGATCAATAAAATGAGAACAGAGATCCTGAAGGTAAGGAAAAGAATATTAAAGGAATTCAGAACATACGTTAAAAACACAACCATTCTTCTGAATGAAAAGATCAAAAAGGGGGAAAATATCCTCTTCGAAGGAGCCCAGGGTATAATGCTGGATGTGGATTTCGGAACCTACCCGTATGTAACATCCTCTAATCCATCCATCGGAGGTGTTGTCTGCGGGACCGGTGTCCCGGCCACTAAGATAGGTAAAATTCTTGGAATTATGAAGGCATACACAACCAGAGTAGGAAAAGGCCCGTTTCCAACGGAACTAAATGACAGGACAGGAGAACTACTGCGGAAAGAAGGAAATGAATTCGGAGCAACAACCGGCCGCCCACGCCGTTGCGGATGGCTGGACCTGGTGGTTGTAAAACATTCGGTTATGCTGAACGACATCTCGTCTCTTATTATGACAAAAGCAGATGTCATGAATTCGTTCAAGGCTATTAAGATCTGCACAAAGTATAAATATAAGAATACGGAATTCAAACATTTTCCTATGGACAGGAATATTGTAAAGCATATTAAACCGGTTTATATAACCATGAAGGGATGGAATTCAGCTACGGACCATATAAAGAAATACTCCCAGTTCCCTGCTCCATTAAAAGATTATGTTAAATATATTGAAGATTATCTCGAAGTCCCTGTAAGCTTAATATCCGTAGGACCAAAAAGAAGCCAGTCGATCATTAAGAACAGGAAAGCTATATCTTTTTAAAATACTGCAGTTAATTACTATTTAACATTATATTTCTTTTTAAATTTCTCGACCCTTCCGGATGAATCGATCAGTTTTCTTTTACCAGTAAAAAACGGGTGACATGAAGAACAGATCTCAACATGAAGCTCTTTTACGGTAGATCTTGTTTTAATAACATTCCCACAGGCGCATTTTATTGAGCAATCCTGATAATTAGGATGAATTCCTTTTTTCATTTTATTATACCTCTAATCGTTTTAAAAAAATCGTATCCTATTATAATACTATTTTGAGATTTGTCAAGTAAAAAATAATGCAAAAAGGAATAATCGAAGAAACACGAAAATGCAATTATCAATGCATTTTTGTGTTTCATCTTTCCTTTTTTGCATGAGTGTCTGCTCATTCAGACACTCATGTCTATCTGCTTTCCTTTTCAATGATCTAAAATATAAATGCATTTTGGATTCTTAACCCTGCTTTCTTGAAGAAGAGTTAGTCGGAAAATCATAAAAATGCATTTTTTTATGTATTTTTATGATTTATCCTTACTTCTTCAACCTCTAATGCATTTAACAATGCATTAGGAGTAAAGGTGTTTATACATCAAAAATCAGTATTGTTTCAAATTTGCCGTCTTCTTCCTGAATATCCAGCTTGTGATAGGTAACGGCTTTTATTTCACGGAGCAGCTTATAATTCCGTGAATCTTCTTTTCCCGCAGACACTACATCTGTTTTTATTTTCACTTTACCATTCTCGATCCGTATTGACAGTATTGATACCGGGACGAATCTTTTTAAATAAAAATTATCCAGAAAATTTTTAAGTATATTATACAGAAGCTCATTGCTATCAGCACCCTTTACTGTAAATGAGCGTGCTTTTTTCTTTTTATCTGACTTTATCGAGATAAGATTATTGAACATTTCCAGAATGCTGCCCCTAAAAAGTTCCTGCATAGAATCAGCAATGATCTTAAAACCTATGTCCGCTGTGTGTTCTAAATATTCAATATTATACATAAATACCAACCCTGAATCGTTTTAATAATACATTTTAACATATATCATCACAGGTAGAAATCAACAAAAAACTTGCCTTCATATTCAAATATTATAATTTTTATTTATGAAAAAAGAGTCCGGGATAAAAAACACTTCAAAGGGTATCACGGGAAAGAAACATATTAATAACAACAACTCACCGCAGAATAATACTGCCATGGAACAATACAAGGACCATATAAGAATACTGGAAACAATACTGAATAATTCAGCAGATCATATTTATATGGCTGACCAGAAAAAGACTATTTTATATGTAAATCCGGCAGGAGCTGCAGTACTGGGTCTTACTCCTAAAAAAATGATCGGCAAAAAATGGCCCAAACTGCATGTCCCCAAAAAGATCCTAAAAACATTTATCGAATACAATGACCATGTCTTTCGAACAGGAAAGAGTATAAAGAACACCATTACCTATCCTGCTGTCAAAGGGAACATAGAATTTGAATACATTATAAACCCGGTCTTCAATAAAATCAGGAAAGTGATAGCTGCCGTAACTACGGCCAGGGATATTACCGAACATAAAAGAACGGAAGATGAAGCAAAAGAGTCCAGAAATTACCTTGACAGGATCATAAACTCCATTGCTGACCCCGTATTTGTTAAAGACCGGAAACATCGCTGGATCGTGCTTAATGACGCATTTTGCAAATTCATGGGTTACCCAAAAGAGGAGCTGATCGGAAAATCTGATTATGATTACTTCCCGCGATCTGAAGCTAAGGTCTTCTGGGAAAAAGATGAAATTGTTTTTAAATCAGGTAAAGAGAACATAAACGAAGAAAAGTTCACGGACGCCGAAGGGATCACATCTACAATTCTTACTACTAAAACAGTCTATTCGGACATCAAAGGAAATAAGACCCTGGTCGGGATCATAAGGGATATTACCAAGACCAAACAGGCAGAAGAGGAACGCATCAAGAGGGAAAGAGCTGAAGCTGAAATACAGGAACGAAAAAAGGCTGAACGAATATTAAGGGATACCCTGGAGAAACTCAGAGAATTTGAATCGATCGTTAACCGCAGTCCTGCTGTTGTTTTCCTTTGGAAGGCAAAGGAAGGATGGCCGGTGGAGTTTACTTCATCCAATGTCACCCAGTTCGGATTTACAGCCGAAAGCCTTACTTCAGGAAAGATTCTATGGCAGAAGATCATTCATCCGGATGATCTGGAACGGCTGAAAGCAGAGCTTGTATATCATAAAAAAAGGAAAGTTAATGAATTTACCAGAGAATACCGTCTGATCACCAGTCATAAAGAGATACGCTGTATCGAGGAGCGTACCCGCACAATTATCGATCTCAGGGGGAAGATCACTCATTATCAGGGGATCATCCTGGATGTCACAGAACAGAAAAAAGCACAGGAGAGGGAAGCACAGCGCATTAATGAACTTGAATTTTTAACTTCAGCGGTTTCAAGATTTCTTGATTTTGCACCTGATAATGATATTTATCATTTTATCGAGGAGAAACTGCATAATCTGGTAGGTGCATCAATTGTGATCGTTAATTCATTTGACGCAATAACCAGTACTACCAAAACTCACGCATTATTTGGAGCAGGGAACAAACTTAAAAAGTTACTCAAACTTATTGGAAAAACTCTTTTTAATATATCTTTTAGACTTGATCGATCAGCCATAGAAAGATTAAAATCCGGACGGCTGGAGATGGTGCCGGATGTTCACAGCCTGTCTCCGGAGATATCTCACGTAACAGCAAAAACTATTAAAAAAATTTTTAATATTAACTCTATTTATTCAATGGGGTTCACATGGGAAGGACAATTATATGGAAATATCGTCATTGTTTTACGGGGAGAAAACAGACTGAAGAATAAAAAGACCATAGAAGCTTTTATCAGGCAGGCTTCAGTGGCCCTTCAGCGCAGAAAAGCGGAAGAAGCCTTAACAGATGAAAGAGAACGCCTTACTGTCACCCTTCGCAGTATCGGTGACGGTGTCATTGCAACTGATATTAAAGGTGAAATTGTACTTATGAACCGGATAGCGGAGAAGATGACCGGATGGACACAGGAAAACGCAAAGGGTAAATCCCTGACAAAAGTATTCTCTGTCTTAAATGAAAATAATAGGCAACCTGCAGCAGATCCGGTGAAAATGGTCCTGGAAAAAAAAGAGATCGTTGATATTCCTAAAAACTCCATACTGATAAGTAAAAATAAAACGGAAAGGGTCATTGCTGATTCAGCCTCTCCTATCAGGGATTCTTTAAATAATATTATCGGTGTCGTGATCGTATTCAGAGATATTACTGATGAGTTAAAGATCGAAAAGGAGCTGGAAAAAGCAGGAAGGCTGGAATCGATCGGGATACTGGCAGGCGGAATAGCGCATGATTTTAACAATATCCTGATGGCTATACTGGGTAATCTTTCCCTCCTGCAGCAGGAAACCGAAGAGAACGATCCTCAATATAATATTTTTAAAAAAATAGAGAATGCGTCATTACGTGCAAAAGAGTTAACTCAGCAGCTTCTCACTTTTTCAAAAGGCGGAGAACCGATACGGCAGACCGCATCGATCGAAGAAGTGATCAAGGATTCCGTGAGTTTTGTTCTGCAGGGATCTAATGTAAGCTGTCTCTATTCTCTCCCTAATGACCTGTGGTCGGTTAAGATCGACCGCGGTCAGATCAGCCAGGTCATTCAGAACCTTGTGATCAATGCGAATCAGGCAATGCCTGATGGAGGAGTTATCCGCATCAATGCTTTAAATTTAATACTGGAAAAGGGTAATATCGAGGCGTTACAACCGGGCTATTATATCAAGATCACGATAAAAGATAATGGAACAGGGATCCCTGAAAAATATCTGGAAAAAATATTTGATCCTTTTTTTACGACCAAAGAGAAAGGAAGCGGATTAGGCCTTTCAATAGTATACTCTATTATCAGCAAGCATGACGGCCTTATAAAAGTAGACTCTTTTCAAAAAAAGGGGACCATGTTCCATATCTACATTCCGGCCTGCGAAAAACGGGTTCCCAGAAAAAAAGAGACAGAAAAGATCACTACTAAAGAAAGCGGGAACATCCTCCTTCTTGATGATGAAGAATCCGTCCGGGAAGCGACCGGTGATATGCTGAAGTTCTTGGGATACAAAACAGTGTTATCGTCAGACGGAGCAGAAACTATTAAATTATATCTAAAATCGAAAGAAGAAAGAGATCCTTTTGATGCGGTAATTATGGACCTGACCATTCCGGGCGGAATGGGAGGCAAAGAGGCTGTTAAAGAATTATTAAAGAGGGACCCCTCTGCCAGGGTGATCGTCTCCAGCGGCTACTATAATGATGCTGTCATGGCAAGTTATAAAAAATACGGTTTCTGCGGTGTTATTAAAAAACCTTATAATATTAATGAGTTAAAAAGAAAGCTTCATGAACTTTTAAAGAAGTAATTACGAAAGGGGCCTCTTTAAGAGAAGCCCCTTCGCTTTATTCCCTACTCATATATTTCATAGAGTTTCTTCTTAAATACAAACCTTATATTCCTTCCCAGGGACAGGAGCTGGCCCGTGGTTGGATTTTTCTTCAGCAGATCAAAATATTTTTTGCTGGCAAATTTAATTCGGATCGCCTTCTGTGATCCGGTGCTCTGTACTCTTGAATCCACCCACTGATTACCCGAATTATAGAAAGCCCGACCCTGCACATTTTTTACCATCTGGGTTACATTCTGCATTGTACCGCTTTTATCCTTGTAATTAAGGCGTGATCTGCCCGGCCGTGCCTGGCCAACATTATCAGCCTTGTTCATCTCCTGGAATTCTTCACTGGCCTGGACACTCCCTGCCCCGGATTTCTCTTTCATATCCATATACTCCATCTTGTTCTTCTTGGCAAATGAGCTGCTTTCCGGTATCATGCTTCGCAGAGTCTGGTCCCTGTCATCCATCTCATTGCGGGAGACGCGTACTTCTTCATCTTCCAGAATAAGATAACTGGTATAAGGAGTAATTATCCCGTATTCTCTGGCGAGCATTGTGATCTCATCTACCAGCTCTTTGTCCTCGCCATGAAGCCTTACCTGATCGAGCAGATATCCTATCCTGCGAGCTGCCCATAAAGACGGGATAAAAAGGTTATTCTGGTCTTCATCATCAAAATCGATCTTAAATGAATACTCCTTCATCTTTCCTTTTAACTTTCCCGTCAGCACTACAGTGGTATTTCCCTTCCCTTTGAACCGCCCGAGAAGAGTTAAGGATGACCCTTTAAAAAGATCCGGAAGGTCTTTAGGATACATCTTAAATGTCTCGATATTATCTCCAAACCGGACTTTAATATCAGAAAGTACCGGGGATTGGATCTTCTGGTAAAAATTGGATATTTTTATCTCAATATCTTCTTCAGGAGCAATATAGGTCCTGTATGCCCTGGTTGTCTCCGTTATCTTATCAAGCAGATGAGTATTTATCTCAGTCCCTATTCCAAAAGTAAAGATCCTGGTATTATTATTATTAACCTTCTTTATCTCATTAAGCAGGTGCTCTTCCTTTGTTTCTCCTATTGTCGGTTTCCCGTCCGTCATAAAGACTATAATATACGGCCTCTTACCGCTTTTGATCCCCAGAGCCATTTTCAAGGCTTCCTCAATATTTGTTCCTCCGATAGCCTGGATATCCTGTATGAACTGGCGCGCATTTTTCAAATTTTTCTCATCCGCTTCTACTAATTTGCCAAATAAATCTGAAGCTTCAGTTGAAAATCTGATGATCTCAAAACGGTCTCCTTTATTCAGATTATTGATACAGAACAGCAGTGATTTCCTGGCCTGTTTGATCTTTTCACCTGCCATACTGCCGGATACGTCCAGTACAAAAGTTATATCTTTTTCTTCAATTTCATCTCCTTTGATATTGATACCTGGTGTGGCAGATAAAAAGAAATAACCGTCTTTTCCGGATTCCTTAAAAGTAAGAACCGAGACCCCTACTTTAGACTGATCTGTATCGTAGTATACTTTAAAGTCCCTGTCAGGCTTACTGTTATTCTCTTCATAGCTTATCTTTGCATTGTGATCATTTTTTCTGACGATCTCGGCATCGTGTGTAGGACAATACACATTCTTGATCTTATCCTTTGATTTCAGCTCAACATTGATCACGGTCTCCTTTAGAGGAGCGGATGAGAACTTTTCCGTATTTAAGGGATAATTATATTCAAAAGTACCATTGTCTTTATTCAATATTTCATGGTAGCTTATTTTCACCCGTTTTTCAGAATAGGGTTCGATAGGATAGACCCTTACGCGGAATAAGCTTAATTCCTGGTACTCCAGCAATGCCGGGTCTTTCATCTGCCTGACGATATCTTCGTAGATCTTTCTGGCTTTTTTAGCTTCTAAGAGCTCCGCCGGCATTTCCTTTCCATTGATATACATGCTGAATTTTTTTATTACAGCATTTTTAGGTATAGGAAAAAGGTATTCCCCTTCCATTCTCATTCCTGAGGGATTATAGAATACCTGATCTATGGATGTCTTCGCGCTTGACTCATTGATCTGGACATCAACATGATGATACTTCACCTGCATCGGGAAAGGTGTAGCTTGATAAGGCTGAGGCATGGGGTCGGGACGAACGATAATAAAGCCGTCAGCTGAAAGGATCCCGCCGGTCAGGATAATAAATACGAATACGAACAGAATTGATCTTAATATTTTCATAATACACCTCTCTTTTAAAAGGAGAGGTCTGAAAATTGATCAGAACCTCTCCTTAATAAACAGATAACTTATCTATTTGATACTGAAATTTCGTTTCTTTGCCTGTTTCCTGATCGCTTTAATAATAGCTGAATCCAGCGTATTATCTTTTGCCTGTTTCGTCCTCTCCTTAGCAATATACTTATTCCTTGCTTCGTTCAGTTTTTTTATCTTTGCCTGAAGGGAATCCCTCTTTTTTTTCTGTTCTTCAATATATTCCTTCTTCTCTTTCTTGCTCATCCCTTTCATCTCATCCGGCAATTCATCATCTTTTACTTTATCCAGGTCCAGCTTTCCTTCTTTTTCCGCATCCACCATGTCCCATCCGGAGTTATTGTATTGAGCAGACGATTTTGCCACGGACCTCTGCACCATTACTTCCGATGCTACCGAAGCTGCATTGGAGTCCTGCTCTTCCTGTCGTTTTTTATTCTTTAAACCCAGACTGCCGTAGGCAATATAGGTTTTATTCAGCTGTTTTCCCAGCTTTGCGATCTCATCATCCTGAGGAGCCTGAATAAAAGTCAATTCCTGATTCTGGTCTATATTGGCATACTGGCCGTCAGCAAGATCAGCTCCATCCTTCCATTGTGTATCAATACCGTCCTGATAACTCCCGCAAAAAATGGTATTTACAATAATGCTGTTTTTAATGGCGTTCTTGCAGGCATTCTTATAATCAACATCACCCTGGGTAAACGGCTCATTTCCCGCAATAAAGATCATTTTAAGGTCATCCTTATTCTTGCTCCAGGTCAGGCCGGTTGTGGCGGATTCTATCACTTTACCGCAGTATTCCTGCCCGCCATACGTCTTGAGTGCAAACAGCTCTTCCGAAACTTTATCAAGATCGGTGGACAGCGAAAGAACCATTCTCAAATAACCCTCATTGGCTGCTATGGAATCTTTTCCGTACTCATACAATGATACTTCCAGTTTTGGTACCTGCCCGTCCTTCTTTGCGGATGCCAGCTCATTAACGATCTTCCATAAATGAGATTTAGCCTGGTCGATCAAACCATCCATACTGTTACTGGTATCCAGCAAAACAGCAACTTGAATATGCGGTTTTTCTTTTGCTGAAGCAGTCGGTGAAAAAGAAAATACCGCTAAAAGAACGAGAGATAAAATAATTAATAGTGATCTCTTCATAATGATTACCTCCTCTACTTTTTTCTAATTAACTTGTTAGACTAAAAGATCATGAAAAAGTTCCCGTTTTATAAAAAAATTTAAAAATATTCTATTGCTATTTTACCTGCTGGAATTGAATTCGATTCTGTATCAACTTCCTGCTTTTAATTTCAGAAGGTGCAAGCGGGGTATTTTGCTGAACTTTCCCCAGGTTATTCAATTCTTTCAATAATTTGCTATAATTCTTTGACGGGACCTCAATAATAACAGATTGAAAGCGGGTCTTTGTTTTATCGTACTCCTGCCTTACTACTCTTCCTTTTAATTTTCTGGTGATATTGGTCAACTGAAGCATCATAACATTCAACTGTGAAGCCGTGACCTTTTCCTGTTTTACAGCCTCTGATTTTTTCTCTTTTCTAATAAATTCATCTTTTTCCACTGATCTTTTATTATCTGATGATCCGGAAGCCTTTTCATCAACAGAAGAGGACAAGCCAATACTGTCGGATTGTGCTGATTTTCCTGTGGGTACTGAATCTCCTTTTACTTTCCCCTCCTCTTCAGAGACAAGGAGGATAAGGTCCATAATATTTTCACTGTCTTCCGCAGGGCTTTCATCATCTGCTATCATCTCGGCCTCTTTTGCAAAAGAAAGCTCTTCAGATAACTTATCCGAATCTTTATCTCGCTTCAGAGCCCTGGGTGATCGTGAGACTAAACGCAGTTTTGATCCATCCTCTTTCTCTACTATGGAAGCCGGTTTCTTTTTGACAGAAAGCATATCAACAGTTCTCTCTTCTTCCAACATCGGACTTTTTTGAACAGGATTAAGGACTACAATAATAAATATTGCCGTTATCAGGGCCCCGGCAAGTTCAAGAGGTATCTTGATCCTGAACGGGACAAATAATGTTTTGATCATTTTTTTGAAACCGGACGGTTGCTCCAGCCGTTCATGAATTTTACTTAAAAAATCTCGGGGAGCTTTTACCTCATCCAGTGAACTCAACCTCTTCTTATATTGGTTAAGCAGTTTAAGCTCTTTTACGCAATCTCTGCAGGTTTTCAAATGTTTTTCTACTTTTTCTTTTTCTTCTTCAGGAAGCTCATCATCCACATAGTCCCATAAAAATTTTCTAATGTTGAAGCATGTCATTTAAATCACTTCCTTTATTTTTTGCACGAGAGCCTGTCTGGCTCTGGCAATCTTTGATTTTACCGTACCCAGCTTAAACCCGGTTATCTTTACGATCTCATCATAAGGCAGACACTCCAGATCCCGTAAAATGATCAGCATCCTCTGTTTTTCAGGAAGAGAATCGATAGCCTTATGGACCATAAGTTTAACCTCCTTCTTTTCAACGAGATTCTCAGGAGAATATGTCTCATCCTTGATCTCAAAGGGAAAATTTCCATTCTGAGTTTCCCGTTGTTTATCGATCGGGACCGATATCTTTTCGATCCTGTACTGCAGGGAAGCCATCCTACTCTTGCATGTATTAACAGCTATCCGATACAGCCATGTTGAAAAAGCGGACTCAAACTTGAATTTGTCCAGGTTCCTGAATACCTTTACAAACGTTTCCTGAGCACAGTCATTGGCATCATCATAATTACTCAAGAATCTGTAGCATACATTAAAGACCATATTCTGATATTTAAGAACGAGCTGATCAAAAACATTCTTGTCATTCGACTGAAATGACAGAATCAGATTTTTATCGTCCTGAACCGATCGATCCGTTAAAGCTTGCTTCTTATTCATATTAGACTTCTTTTATCCTGAAAAGTTCCATTTCAACAATAATAATTATTATATTTTTAATATCCAAAATTTTTTAATAAAGACCGATTTCAGACATGAGTTATGGAAGTTCTTTTTATTGACAAGAAAATAGTAACCTGAAGATGTACTCTTTATTTAAACTCATAGGATATATCAAGATCCTTCTTCTCTTTTTCCAGTTTCTCCCGGAATTTGATCTCCCTGTACGGGATATAATGATCATTAAAAGGGATCTCCAGCCGTGCAACGGTCTGCTCATCCTCAGATCCGATCCTTAATAGATCCGGATCCAGGCCTTGATTTTTTAGCAGAATAATGATCAGGGCAAGTCCCATCCCTACTCCCTCAATGTTATCAGCATTATCCATATAAAAATCAGCAATGGATCTATACTTCATGGCTGACTCAAGCTTTCCACGCAGACGCTTTTCATCGATCTTGGGAATGGGAGTATTATTAATAACCTCCACCCTCATACCATTCCGGTTATATATATATCTGATCTTTACTTTATAATTCAGGCTCTTGGTTTTATTGGAAAATTCATTCAGCTTACATGCCAGTAATTTCTGCCTGAATATGGCGGTTCCCTTGTCCCAGTCATCATTATTATCGATATCAAGATTATGATCGGCAAATACGATACGCTTTACATTAGCTTTTGTCGCATTGATGATCAGCTCTTTAACTGAAGTATATATCGTATCCGTAAGGTCAAGCCGTTTAAACCTGCTGAGAATCTCCTCGATTTTCCGTAATACCCTTGTTTTTAATCTTTCAGAGAATCCATAAGCATTGATATCCTGATAGCGCTTTAAAATAGTCTTATTTTCCATATTTTTTAATAAACTGCTCATTTTATAGCTGATCAAGTATAATATATTTAAATCAACTATCAATTATTATTTTCGATTGAATAAAAAAATCCTTAAACATACATATAAAAGTTAAATAATCCGATCAATCATTGATTTTTGAGGCATATTCATTAAAAATTTATTGACAATTGTTTGAATAGAGATATAATATATTGTGTATATAATCATATACCATTAGCAAAATATTTTATATAAATCTATATCAGCGAATAATGAAAACAGAGAAGCGAAATTTTACAAGGATTACTTATAACCATCTTGCAGATATAAAATATATGAAAAAATATTTATCCGATCTTCCCATACAGGACATCAGTTTAAAAGGATGTTTTTTAATTATAAAAGAGACTGATGCCTTTAAAGAAAATGATAAACTGGAAATCATCATTAAATTAAGTGTTAAACCGGATATTAAGATAAAGCTTAACAGCAGGATAATCCGTGTTAACAGAAAAAAAGGACTGGCCGTCTATTTTGAATCGATGGATTTTGAAAGTTTTCAAAACCTGAAAAATATTCTGGAATTCAATGTGAATGAGGCTGATGTGCAGAAGATCAACAAAGAATTGATGAATTTATGGTCTAAAAAAAGAGGTCATAAAAATGGTCTTTTTAAATAGACTGCAAAAACAATACTATATTCAGGAGGAAATCAATGAAGCAAAAAATAAGTGCAAAAGCAGAAACAATGAAGCAGAATAAATATATGACTTTCACACTGGATAAAGAGACCTATGGTGTAGACATTTTAAAGATCAAAGAGATCATTGGAGTGATCGACATCACGCCGGTTCCGAGAATGCCTGAATTTATAAAGGGAGTTATCAACTTGAGGGGCAGCATCATTCCTGTAATAGACTTGAGATTAAAGATAGGGTTCGAAGAGAGGGCCTACGATGAAAGAACATGTATAATCATTGTTGAGATCGGTGACAGTAGAGAATCAATTAAACTTGGAATTATAGTGGACAGGGTTCTTGAAGTAGCAAATTATACCTCAAATGATCTTGAACCCGCTCCTAATTTCGGATTAAAGATCGATACATCTTTTATTTTATCTATGGCAAAGAAGGAAGGAAAAGTAGTATCCATACTTGATATCGATGCGCTGCTAACTACACAGGATGTAAATATTATCCGCACTACCAAGAAGAAAGCAAAAACGGATGGTGATACTGAAAGATTAAAAGATGTTAAAAACAACAAATAGCAGACCAATTCCGAATGTACTTATGGAGAGTATAAATGTTTAAAGATATCAGTTTAACAAAAAGACTAATATTAATGCTGGGTATGCCTTTGATCTTTTTTTTTCTGATCTTTATAATTGGAATGTTTATAGTCACCGGCCGTATCCATAATGACACAGAAAGCATTTCTATTCAATCCGGGGAAAATTATCAAACCACTATTTTAGCAGAAAGACTAAAGCTTAATATTGTCAAGGTCCAGCAAGGACTGACGGACATCTCTGCAACACGAGGTCTCGATGGCCTTAATGACGGATTTCAAAAAGCTTCCAAAAGCAGAGAGTCATTTATAAAAATACTGGAACAGTTAAAGACAATCTATAATGACAATAATGAAAAGATACAGAAACTGGATGCTCTTAAAAAAGGATTTGATTACTATTATTCTGCAGGAATAAGAATGGCTAATACTTATATCGCACAGGGACCGGCCGGCGGAAATAAATTGGTAAATAATTTTAATAATACAGCAGCTTCCCTTGTAAAATCCCTGGACCCTTTTATTAAAGAGAAAGCTCTCAAAGGAAGTGAAGCATTATCGTCGATCAAGAATTCTATGGATTTTTTTACTTCTGCAACCATGATATTCAGCATTATTACCCTTTTTGTTATTATAACGGTTGTTATTCTGATCATAAGATTTCTTAACAACATATTTAATACCACTGTGCTTGAACTCTCTAAAAGTTCTTCCCAGATAGCTTCAGCATCTACTCAATTAACCGGTTCCTCCCATAGCATTGCTGAAGGAGCTAACGAACAAGCTTCATCATTGGAAGAGACCTCTGCTACATTAGAGGAACTGACTTCCATGATCAAATCCAACCTGGATAATTCAAGGCAGGCCGGAGAGTCTGTCGAGGAAACCAAAGGATTAATGGATAAATCACAGGTAAAAATGCAGGAAATGACCTCTGCAATGGAAGAGATCGCTTCATCAGGACGGGAGATAGGAAATATCATCAAGACGATCGATGGGATAGCTTTTCAGACAAATCTGCTGGCTTTAAATGCAGCCGTAGAAGCAGCAAGAGCCGGGGAAGCCGGAGCCGGATTCGCCGTTGTTGCTGAAGAGGTCAGGAATCTTGCTCAAAGAAGTGCAGAATCGGCAAAAAATACGGAAGCACTCATTGAAACGATCGTATCAAGGATAAAAGCAGGGAACCAGATCGTAACCGATACAAAACAATCTTTTACCGGAGCATTAGAAGCAACCAATAATGTATTTTCCCTTATAAAGGATATTGCAGCAGCTTCAGATGACCAGCTTAAGGGAATGGAAGGGATCCAGGAAGCAATAATGCAATTGGAAAAAGTATCACAAAGCTATGCAGCTGCATCATCGGAAACAGCCTCATCATCCGAAGAGCTAAATGCTCAGGCTGAAGGCTTGCTGAATATTGTGAATAAATTAAACAGCATTATCAGCGGCAGCGTAAGATCAATTGTGATCAGTGGATCAGACAGAACAGGATCAAAAGGAACAGCTGTACTGGATAATAAAAGATTATCCTCAAAAGGTGAAAAAGGTGTGTCTGTTACAAAGCCGGTAAAAGAAGGATCCAAGCCAAAATCAAAAGAGATCAGACCAGATGATGTATTGCCGCTGGGTCCGGAAGAGGAAAAATCAGAATTTAAAGATTTTTAAGATCAATGCAATAAAGGAGACTGAAATATAAACATATTCAGATCAATACAAAGATAAACAGCTTTCTATAATTATTCTTTTTGATATATAGATTCTTTATTTTTACTCTATGTTTATAAAAAAACCAAATGAGCCCAAGTATGAACGAAGACCACAGCGTAACTAAAATAGCCAACCTTATTCTTGATAGAACCGGGATATATTTTAAAGAGAATAAATACCCTATTTTAAAGATCAAACTGGATAAAATAATATGGGATTGGGGTATTGCCGGCGGTTATGATGAACTGTATGATATCATCATCAAAGATAATTACGGGGAAAGATTTTTTGATATTATTAATGAAATTTCGGTAAATGTGACCGAGTTTTTCAGACAACCTGAGCATTTTCATTTTTTGCAGGATATATTCATTACGCAATTCATGGAGAAAAAAAACCCTGAAAAAACGATCAGGGCATGGAGTGCAGCCTGTTCCACCGGCCAGGAACCTTACAGCATTGTTATATCTCTTAACGATGGACTGGACTGTCTTGAAAATCAAAGTATCGTTAAACCCGAAATAAGTGTTGTAAGTTCTGATATTTCTCACAGGGCACTGGAAATAGCCATTAAAGGAGTTTATCCTTTTGAAGAAGCAAGCAAGGTCTGTGATAAAAAATGTTTGAAGAAATATTTTCAATATGGTACTGGAAATAACGAGGGACATGTCAAGCTTAAGGATACTGTGATGAAAAGTATCGAATTCAGATCCCTCAATTTAAACAGCCCCATTCCGTTTAAAAATGAATTTGATATTGTGTTTGTTCGTAATGTAATGATATATTTTTCGAAAGAGAAACAGAAAGAAGTATTAGAAAAAATATGCAGCAGCATAAAAAAGGGAGGTTATCTCTTTTTAGGATACTCTGAAACCATTTTGGGATTTTCTTTACCGTTAACATACATCAAACCATCAATATATCAGAAGAAATAAACGGATCCCTATAAAGGTATTTGAATGATAACAAGGCTATTCTATGAATAATACAAATAAAGAAAAAATGGATCTCATCAATGACTTGATCGAAAAATATTTACTGTTAGACTGGAGTAATAAGAAGGAATTAAAAACAATATTAAAGATACTGTGCCAATTGCCTAAAAAGGAGATGGATGAAAAATCCATTGAACAGTTAGAAGAGATATTCAAAAAAGCACATGACTCCTCTACTCTCCCTGATAAAAAGAAGATAAATAAAGCAGGAGAACTCCTGGAAATCCTTCGAATGGGAGCATCGGAAACCAAAAACAGGGTGGAAAGTGAAATAGAAGAGGAAGATATCGAATTATATGAAATTTTTCTGATGGAGACATTAGAGAACCTGGACAATATTGAAACATCCATATTAAAACTGGAAAAAAATAAAAGCAGTAGTGATCTTTTACAATCCATATTCAGATCTTTTCATACTATAAAAGGAGTAGCCGGTTCCTATCAGTTCACAAATATATCTAAAATATCACATAAACTCGAAGATCTTCTTGACCATGCAAGAGATAAAAAAATAAAAATAAATAATGAATTTATCAGCATCATTCTGAAAGGATCTGATTCTCTGAGAATAATGATATCTGATGCAGAGAAAGGGATCAAAAAGAGAAAACTGCTTCTGACAGAAATTGATTTCAGCTCGACATCTGAACAGATCAATAATTATATTGAGATGAATTATATAGATGAAAAAAGAAAAAAAGAAAAAAAATCTTTAAAAGCAGATAAAAAACAGAAAACTGATGACAAGGAGACTCCTCCTTCAGATGAAGAGATCCCCGATGACATGATCTCCCATAAATCCAATTTTATGAAGATAGATACAAAAAAAATGGATATGCTTATCAATATGATCGGTGAACTTGTGATAGTCGAAAATATGATCACTTCCGGAAAGAGTATGATCGGATCAGCCAGTAAGGATTCCGAAAGGTCTCTCGCTCAATTAAAAAGAATTACAAAGACTCTTCAGGAAGTGGGATTATCACTGCGTATGATCCCGATCAAAGAAACATTCTCAAAGATGCAGAGGATCGTAAGGGATTACACACAAAAAACCCGTAAAAAGGTAGAGCTTAATATTCATGGCGAAGAAACGGAGATCGACCGGAACATGGTAGAAAAGATTTATGAACCGCTTGTACATTTGATAAGAAATTCATGTGATCACGGTATAGAATCTTCTGAAGAAAGAAAAAAAAAGAAAAAACCGGAGGCAGGAATAATAAACCTTAACTCCTATTACAGAGGGCGTAGCATTGTAATTGAGGTGAAAGACGACGGCCTTGGATTAGACCCGGATGGCATTCTAAAGCAGGCTCTTAAAAAGGGACTTGTAAATCAGCAGGATACTTTATCAGATCAGGAAATCTATAAACTGATCCTTCACCCCGGATTTTCAACAGCCAAAACCATCACGGATGTTTCCGGAAGAGGTGTAGGAATGGATGTCGTGTTGAAAACAGTAAATGACCTGCGCGGAAAAGTGGACATAAGCACTGAAAAAGATAACGGCACTTCGATCAAGATGATCCTTCCTTTAACGCTGGCTATTATTGACGGTATGGTTATCCGTATAGGAAAGGAAAGATTTATCATCCCTTCAGAATATATTAAAAAGAATTTCCAGCCCCAAAAAAAGGATTATTCAAAAGTAGCCAATAGAGGTGAAGTAATAATGTATCAGGGTCAACTTCTGAACCTCATCAGGACAGGCACTGTTTTTAACATAGAAAATGAGAAAAAAGATCCGTGGGAATCCATAGTGATCGTTGTAGAAGGCGGAATAAAAGATTACTGCATCATGGTAGACGAGATCATCGGGAAGCAGGAAGTAGTCATAAAAAACCTCGGCAATTTTTTAAAAGAGACAAAAGGTATTGCCGGCGGTGCAGTACTGGGAGACGGAAGGATCGGTCTTATTATCGATACATTCAGCCTTGAAACAATTTATACATAAAAGAGGATGAAATCATGAAACAGCATCTGGTGCTTAGAGAATACTATTTGAGGCCCGGATATATGTACATAACTCAGGAAGCCAACAGTATATATACGGTTCTTGGGAATTGTGTGATGGTCTGTTTATGGGACAGGATCACGCATCTGGCCGGTACATGCAACTATAAGTTCCCCTCTGCAACTGAAAAGGAGAAGGCAACAGCACAGTACGGTAATGCTGCGCTTAACAGTCTGATAAAGATAATGGCAGAAAACGGATGTAAAACTGTAAATATCGAAGCGATGCTCTTCGGAGGTGCTGATAAAGACTATCAAAAAGGCATTGGACATCAGAACGTAGAGATCGCAAAAAAGATACTTAAAAAGAATAAAATTCGGGTTGTGTCCGAAGATACAGGCGGTATAAAAGGCCGAAAAGTTATATATCATACCGTAACCAATCAGGCAGTGATATATAAAGTAAATAACCTGAGAGACTGTGACTGGCACCCCTATATTTAGATCCTGAGATTATTATGAAAAAAATAAAAGTGATCATTGTTGATGATTCCATTTCAATTCGTACTAACTTAAAAAAAAAATTAAGCAAGATAGATGACATTGAAGTGGTGGCTACTGCACCTGACCCTTATGCGGCCCGGGACAAGATCGTATTACTGAATCCGGATATTATCATTCTTGATATTGAAATGCCGAAAATGGATGGATTGACCTTTCTTGAAAAAATAATGAATCACTTCCCTAAACCGGTCATTATCTTCAGCTCATTCACTACTAAAGGAAGCAAACTGGCTTTAAAAGCTTTAGAGCTGGGTGCTGTAGAAGTAATATCTAAATCCGATCTTACCGTTGGAATGGGTCAGTCGTCTGATTTTATTGATGATCTTAAAATGAAAATATACAGTGCCTACAATTCAAAAATACAGAAAACAGAAACCCGGGAAGAAGTAGCCGAATATGAAGACATCAATATCCGGACAACTGACAAGATCGTAGTAATAGGAGCATCCACAGGCGGAACAGAAGCTATAAAAAAGATACTTACTCCATTACCGGAAAATTTCCCGGGTATTGTCATTGTGCAGCATATGCCCCCGAATTTTACTACCAGATTTGCGGAAAGGCTGGATGAACTCTGCAGAATAAAAGTCAAAGAAGCAGAGGACGGAGATCAGATAGTTCAGGGACAAGCCCTTATCGCACCCGGAGATCAGCACATCCTGATCAATAAAAACGGGAAAAAGCTGTATGTAACTTTAAATAGCGGGCCTAAAGTACATTTTCAAAGGCCATCAGTAGATATTTTATTTAAATCTGCTTCCAAGGTCCTGAAAGACAAAGCAATAGGCATTATTCTTACCGGGATGGGAAGGGATGGTGCTTCAGGGTTGCTGGAATTGAAAAAGGCCGGAGCGCAGACTTTGGCTCAGGACAGGGAAAGCTCGATCGTATACGGAATGCCGGAAGAAGCTGTAAAGATCGGTGCAGTTGACTATGAGCTGGATATATATAAAATACCGGAAAAGCTGATTGAAATTTTAAATAAATAATTTGTAATTGTATACCGTCAATAAAAATTTTGTTGAAATTATTTTAATAACAGTTTAATTAGAGAAAACAAACCAATGGATTTAGTTATATGACAGAAAATAACATCAAAAATGAAGATGTAAATAAGAATGTAAAAATTCTGATAATAGATGATATTATGTACATGAGAATGCTGATCAAAAAGCTTCTTATTAAGAATAATTTTTCAAATTTCAGGGAAGCAAAAGACGGGGCAACCGCTATCGAAGCATTTAAAGAATTTGATCCTGATATAATCCTTCTTGATCTCCTTTTACCTAAGATAAGCGGTTTGGACCTGATCAAAATTTTCCGTGATATCAACTACAAGATCAAAATACTGGTAATAAGTGCCGTTACCAACAAGGATACACAGGTTAAAGCTATTGAAAAAGGAGCTCTGGATTATATGACCAAGCCTGTCAAAGAAGATATACTGATCAAAAAACTGAATAAACTGATCACAACAGAAGCAGCTATCTCTCAGAATACGATCGACACCCTCTCCAGCCATGCACGCGATTTTTCCGAGAAGATCGGTATCAAACTCGATTCTACAAAATCTGTTCAGATCCTCAGCATTTACGGAGTACTCGGTGATGAAGATATTACGGATATAAAAAAGACGCTGATATCACTCCAGCTGTATAATTATAAAAGTACGATCCTTAATCTGAACGGAGTAACTGATCTAAACACCGGATATGAGAACATAGTAAAGCTTAAAGATGAAGTTGAAAAGAAAAGCGGTAAATTTTTTATTGTACTTCTAAAAGAGGATCTCATTGATAAACTAAAAGATACGGAATTATTCAATTATATAGTAAAAACAGAAAGCCAGGCATTTGAAAAAATAACATAAGGAGGTATAAAATGTTCCCTGATCTTGATAAATTTGCAAAAGATTTTAAAACGAACGGATTAAAAAAAGACGGTTCAAAGATCAAGGTCCTTCTGGTAGATGATGCCATTGCATTCAGAAGACTGGTAAAAAGGCTCATGGAAGGTGTCGGATATGAAATAATCGGAGAGGTAGGTGACGGTACTGCAGCTGTTGCACAGTATACTCAGCTTCTTCCTGATCTTGTAACAATGGATATTACCATGCATGAAATGTCGGGGACAACAGCGGTAGACGCGATCAGACGCAATCACCCCGATGCAAGGATCGTCATGGTAACATCATTAGGCAACAAGGATCTTGTTCAAAAGTGCATCAAACTGGGTGCAAAGGGTTATGTCTTAAAACCAATTGCCGATGACCAGATACCGAAAATATTAGAAACATTAAAAAAAGCAGCAGTGGAGGATTGATCAATGGATAAAGACCAAATTATTCCCTTTGTAAATGCCAGTTCTGAAATACTGACCGAACTCTTAAAGGAAAAACCGATCCCGGGACAGGTAAACGTTGTTGATAGAATAAATAAAACGCAAGGATTACTCATTATTATCGGTATTACCGGAGGTCTGAGCGGCCGAATAATAATAGATATCACATTTGAACAGGTATATCAGCTGACCAACGCCATTCTAAGAGAAGAAGTAGCACATGATAACCTTGAATTGATCGAGAGCGCTATTGGCGAATTAGGGAACATGATCACCGGAAGAGCCGTATCAGATCTTAATGAAATGGGGTATAATTTAAATATTACGCCTCCTACCATTGTAAAAGGAAAAGAAGTCGAGATCATGGAATTGAAACAGAAGATGCTGGTTGTCCCCCTGAAGACGAACATCGGAGATATATTATTAAATTTATCCGTTCAAAAAAAATAAATTATTCCGGTACAATTGTGCCAGTATACTGATATCGGACTGCAGGAAGAGGACTATCCTCTATGCTCATCCATCTATATGCGGTATGCCCAGGTTCACACATAAAGAATTGACAGGTATGCCGCTTCTGTATGTCTTCCCCATCAGGATAAATGCTCAGCATACTTGCAGCTGATGATAATGAAATAATCCGTGATCCATAACCGTCAATATGATATTCTGTGTCTGTAATGGATAGGATACCAACGATCAGCATGTTTATTAATTTATACTTTCTAATAGAGTAAATTCTTTTTTTAAAAAAAGATTGAAAATAGATTTATATTTCTTATTATATAATTGTTTAAAGAGTATTGAACAATGTTAGTACAACCGGATGTAAATTCAAAAGTAATTGTTCCTGTCCTGATGAGCATTGAATCCTCCCTGAACGATCTTCTACATATAGAAGTAGAACGGGGACAGATGTATGTACTAAGTGTTCCCTTCATCTCTATGGGTATTGGTGCCATAATATATGTATCAGGAGACTATAATGGAAAGATCTTCCTTGATATGGGCCCAAAAGCCGCTATAAAGATTACAGAGTTATTCTTAAGAGAAAAGGTGACAAAATTTGATAAATTGGTGCAGAGCACTATCGGCGAACTTGTCAATGTAATAGCAGGAAAGATCGCCACAGCGATCGGTGAATTCAGCAATGTTAATATATCAACACCTAAGATAATTTCTAAATATACAAAAAATGAAGATACAACAAAGAGGAACATTGCCCTGATCCCCATGGGCTTTGACAAATACATCCTCAATGTCAGTTTCTTTATTCTTTAAAAACGTTTAAATATCACTGCTACGAGCATTTGGAGAAACCGCAGACAGGACATAATGCGCATCCTTCCGCATAGTACATGGTACTTCCGCAATCAGGACAGATAACAGGATTTTTAGCAGCAACACGGGAAAATCCATTCTTATCACCCTTCATATCAGAAACACTTTTCATGAAATCGTCAATGTTTGTATTATTTATCTTAAGGCTTGTGACCTTTTTATCACCATTTGTTTCAGTCTTCTCCTGCAGGTCATTCAGATACGTCTCCAGGGCTATTCCAATTGCATCCGGACAGGATAGTATCAATCCTTCCTTTACACGGCACGGAGCAGGACACCTGATACCCCTCAATTCCCTTATAACGGACTGCACCTTAATACCGGAACGAAGAGATAATGAAACCAGTCGTCCAATTGCTTCGGTCTGGGAAGCCGGACATCCTCCTGATTTTCCGAGTTGAGCAAAAACTTCACATAACCCTATCCTGTCTTCATTAATGGTTATGTACATATTCCCGCATCCCGTTTTTATTTTTACGGTCATACCTGTAGTATAGGATGGCCTCTCTCTGGGAGTTAACTGCTGTGACAGAACCTCTTCCTTCTTCTTTTCCTTTCCAATATTTAAAACCTGAACATCTCTGCTTTTATCCCTGTAAACCGTTATACCTTTACAATTAAGCTTATAAGAGAGCAAATATGCTTTTTCAATATCCTTTACAGTTGCTCCAGATGGCAAATTAATGGTCTTACTTACAGCATTATGGACATGCTTCTGGAATACTGCCTGTGATCGGATATGCCATTCAGTAGGAATATCCATTGAAGTCACGAACAGTTCCTTCACATCATCCGGGATCTCTTT
>JAHITG010000489.1 GCA_018817865.1 Spirochaetota bacterium | reverse complement strand
CAGTGGCGGGTCCGCTCCGGATTAGCCGTTGAGGCTCACCGGATTCCCTTTCCATGATCCTTATAAAATTTTTAAAGATCTAATAGTATTGTCTGCATTATAGCATCATATATTTAAAAGTCAAGAGATCATATTATTAAGTCTATTCTATGATCCTGATCCGTTTTATCTTTACATCTTTTAACGGTTTGTTGCTTTCATTAGCTTTGGTATTGGCGATCTTGCTGACAATATCGCTTCCTTTTATCACATGTCCGAAAACAGTATGTTTCCCGTCAAGCCAGGGTGTATCGACCTCGTTAATAAAGAACTGGCTTCCATTACTGTCAGGCCCGGCATTAGCCATGGCAACCGACCCTTTCCTGGGCGCAACGGATTTAACATTTGTTATATATTTATACCCTAAAGATTCATACAGTTCTTTTACGCTTTTATTTAAATATTTTTGGATAATATGGGGAGGATACATTCTTGTGACGAAATCCGCATCTTTGACCTTCAGCTTATCCAGTCCCAGCGAATCTGCATTGATCTCATCATTAAACTTGTAGCCGGGACCGCCGCTTCCCGTACCAGTGGGATCACCTGCCTGGATCATAAAGTTCGGGATAACGCGATGGAAGATAATACCGTTGTAAAATTTTCCCTTCTCTTTTTTGCGGTTTTTATAGTTGTAATATTCTTTTTCCCCGATGGCAAGGTCAATAAAGTTCTTTACGGTTTCCGGCGCATTCTCTTTATACAGTTCAATGATGATATCCCCCTGTGTTGTTTCAAGAACAGCAATGGGATTTTTAGGATTTTTAGCCAGCTTCTTGTAATCTTCGGCCTGAAGGCTGACAGTCGTAAATAAAAGCAAAACAATTAATAATATTTTCATAGGAATAACCCCCTTCTGTTGTTTTTCAGATTTTATTTTATCAGTATAGATAATTTATCAAATATCATTCGGATGTCAATAAGTTAATTAATTTTTGGAAAATAAAGAATAGGGACAGAATCGGGAATCCATCCCAACCATGTCATATATCAAGGTAGTCGCAAGCTTTAGCTTGCGTTTAATTGCATTATTTAATCCTTACGCAGGCTACTTGTGCCCGTAGGGTGTAGCCTGCGTTTTAAATGTTATATAATTCAAGTGCCATCAGGTGTATTTGTTTTCCTCATTCTCGTGGCAAATCTATTTGCCACTCCGAGGGGCAAATAGATTTCGCCATCAGTGGCGAAATTACGATTCGCCAACCCGGAAAACAAACACACCTGATACCATCTAATATCTGTATTATAGCCCTTATTGTAACAATGTCCCGCACCGTCCCCCATTTTCTACAAGTGATAAAGTTAAGCCCCGGCACCCTTTTACAAGTACCTGTCCCCATCCTTTTCTGTTTCAGGTTTTATATCTTTTGAAAATTTTTATTAATAGCATCTAAAATCTTATCAATATTAAACTTTTTTCTTTCAGCCATGGGAAGTACATCTAATAGTTCAGCCTCTATTCTTGATTTCATATCATCTATTTCTTTATCAGTTCTTCCAAGGTTGTTTTTATAACTCTTTAGATCAGTTTTAAAATTATCTTCTTTCAGTTTTATTTGAAATAATTTTAAAATATCCTTATCAAATATATTTATTTTCTTTTTAAGCAAATAGCCCAGATCAAAGAAATCTCTGGGAGCTATTATTCGCCTTGTGGCAGTTGCTCGCATTTTTTCAGCAATTAATTCATTTAATGAAAGGCAATTTATTTCACCAGTATCGAAGAGAAGTTTTTTAGTAAAAGGATGAATAAATTTATGTTGTATTTTACCCCTTTTAATTGGCATAATAGGTTTAAATCGTAATCCGATCTCAAATTTAATTGGTTCTTCTTTGTTCAACAAAATTGAATGATAGTAAAAATAATAAATATATTGCCTGGATAAATTAAAACTTACTTTTTGATCCGGATCAATTTTCATATCAAACTTTTGAAAAAAGGAATCAATTCCTTCTTTTATCGGCTTAATTAATTGCCTTCTTTTTGATCTGTTTATATCATTGGTGGGTAAATTAATAGAAAAATCCAGATCTTCACTTAATCTGTAATAATTAAAGTATATTTTACTTAAACAAGTCCCACCTTTAAATATCAGATCAGTGCTTAATTCGTGAATAGCGTCTAAAATCAGAGTAAGATAATAATCCTTTTCAAGTAGTCTTAAAGGGAATCCGGTCTGAGCTGATGTTTGCTGTAATACACTTAAAAATTTATCTTTATCATTATGGAGCATTTTCTATTAATCTCCATTTTTTATTTATTTTTCCTTTGCGTGATCTTGCCGGGTAAAGAGTTGATAATGATGAATTGACAATGCTCTTTGCAATAAGATTTATTTCTTTTTTATTAGGTAGATTTTTTTCAATGATATATCCTAATCTCTTTCTTGTAGAAATATTGGGAAATTGAATAATATACTCTATCAATTTTTTTAAATCAGTCTTATTTTGATTTAGCTGTTCTGAAATTATCTCAAATGCTTTTTGAAGACCTCCAACAGGTTTGTTGTAATATATTAAATCTATAAGAGTTCTTTCTTTATCACTCACATTAACAGAGACATTATTTATATTAATTGTTTGAATCCCATAAAATCTGTTTGGAGGAATTTTTAAAATTTTAAATTTAATCCCACCAATAATTCGTTCGCGCTGTAATGAAGTATTTAATATAAACATTGTTTGAAATATCTGATCTGTAAATCCATAATAATTGTACATGGTTGAATAACCAATGTAATAGTTGCCTTTTGGGAACAATATTGGGGGAATTAAAAACTCATTAATATTAATTCCAGCAGGCCCTGATTCAAGAGGAGAATATAGATATACACCTCTTTTAATAGATTTTAATAATCCTTTTCTTTTAAGACGTGATAAAATTTCATTTCGCATCTTCGGAGAAAATTTAAATAAACTATCAAATTGTTCTTGAGTGAATACATTTAATTTCTCATATGATAATCTAGCTAGAACATTTGTTTCTTTAGGGCCTAAATATTTTTGAGTTGTATTATTATTTCTCATAATTGCTTACTAAACAATTATCGTAAATTTTTATACAATACTTAAATTATTAATTACTATTATAAAGTCAAGAAAATGTTTGGTTTTAATTTAAATATTTTAAAATATAGGGGCGGTCTTCAATATTCCATTTTTTTATTTAATATAGTACTAATTTTAATAAGTTGGAATCTGGAAGACCGTCCCCAAATTTACTACAATGTCACGCACCGTCCCCCTTTTTTTTGATTGTCATCTCCCGACCACCTCACATGTCATTCCCGAATGCTTTAATCGGGGATCTCAATGTCTAAAGATCCAACAAATGTAGGCACGGTGATTAACGACAATTAAAACTTACCCCAACGACAATTAGAATTTTCGGTATTAAAAATAAAAAATAGTTCATTTAGACCTCAAACAAGATGTTTTCTAAGGAGGCCTGAATGATCACAGATTTACAATATCGGAGGTTATTAATGTCATTTAAAAAAGAGAAAATAATATCAAATTCTGCTTTGAAATCCGGAATGAGTGAACCAACTGCACGAAAATATTTAAAGTTAAACAAACTTCCCAGTGAAATAAAGACACCCCATGATTGGCGTACCAGACCGGATCCAATTAAAGATATATGGGATGAAACAATAAAATTTCTTGAATTAAATTCAGGATTAGAGGCAAAAACTCTTTATGAACATTTCCAAAAAGAGTATCCAGGAGAATATAATGATGGGCAATTAAGAACCTTTCAGAGGCGAGTAAAAGAATGGAAGGCAATTGATGGGCCCTCAAAGGAAATATTTTTTCCACAAAGACACTATCCTGGTGAATTATGTGAAGCAGATTTTACTGACATGAATGAGTTACAGATATCAATCAATCGGGAACAATTTAATCATATGCTGTTTCATTTTGTTTTAACATATTCAAATTGGGAATTTGGTACAATATGTTATTCAGAAAGTCTGGAAAGCTTATCTGAAGGACTCCAGCATTCCTTATGGGAGCTTGGAGGTGTACCCGGAAAAATACGAACAGATAATTTAAGTGCAGCCATATATAAAGATCTTAGTAAAAAGATATTCACAGACAGATATAAAGCCTTGCTGGATCATTACAATCTTAACGGAGAACATATTCAACCGGGTAATCCACATGAAAATGGGGATATAGAACAGCGTCATTACAGAACAAAAAAGACAATAGATCAACAGCTGTTATTAAGAGGAAGCAGGGAGTTTCACAGCATAGATGAATACAGGGAATTTTTAAATCAATTATTTAAACAGCTAAATGCCGGGCGGAAAAAAAGATTAGAGGAAGAAATAAAAAAGCTGAAATCGCTGCCAAAAACTCGTCTGGATGCCTTTAAAGAATTCAATTTAAGAGTTGGCCCCAGCAGTACAATTCATGTGGCTCATAATACATATTCTGTTGATAGCCGCCTGGTAAAAGAAAAAATCAAAGTCAGGTTAAAAGCAGATACTATTGAAATATATTATGGCAATAAGAAGATTGAGGAATTTCCACGGTTAAGAGGGGAAAGCAAACATCATATAGCATACCGGCATGTAATAGACAGCTTAATTCGCAAGCCGGGAGCATTTGAAAATTACAGGTATAGGGATGACCTTTTTCCTACAGTTTATTTCCGTATGGCTTATGATTATTTTAAGAGCATAGATAAACGAACATCTTCAAAGCAGTATCTTGAAATACTCTATTTAGCAGCAAAAGAAGGAGAAACAGGTGTTGATAATGCTTTAAGAACATTGTTTAATAAGGAAGAAGCCATAAGCTTTCATAAAATCAATGAACTTTGCAAAGAGAATACAATTATTTCCTTAACAGATGTAAAAGTATCTGATGTTGAATTGAGAAGCTATGATAATCTATTAGAAAATCTGGAGGTGTTATATGGTTAAAACAGAAAAGATCGCTCACAAGCTCTCTATGTGTTTGAAAAATTTACATTTGCCGGGAATTAAAGAATATTATTTGAAAATCACAGAAGAAGCAGTAAAAAACTCAATGACCTATGAAGAGTATTTGTTGACTCTTTTGGAAATAGAATGTGAAGCACGATATAACAAGCGCATATATAGACTTATGCGTGAGTCCGGATTACCGGAAGATAAACGAATGGATAATTTTGATATGAAAAGACTGCCATTGAAAATTAATCAACAGGTAAAAGCATTGATGGATGGGAGTTTCTTAAAGCGTACAGAAAATGTTTTGATATTTGGTAATCCTGGAAGCGGTAAAACACATCTTGTCTGTGCTATATCCAGGGAATTATTAAATCAGAATAAAAAAATATTGTTTACAACTAGCAGTATTCTGGTACAGGAATTATTGATTGCAAAGAGAGATCTGCTGCTTCCAAAAATATTGAAAAGGTACTCAAAATTTGATGCAATCATTATTGATGATATTGGATATGTACAGCAGGAACGTGAAGAAATGGAAGTGTTATTTACATTTCTTGCTGATCGATATGAGCGCAGTAGTATTATGATAACCAGTAATTTGCCATTTTCTAAATGGGACCAAATATTTAAAGATACAATGATTGCAGCTGCAGCTATTGACCGGTTAGTACATCATAGTGTTATTATGGAAATGAATATAAAAAGTTATCGTATGGAAAAAGCAAAAAAGAGTATAAAATCTGAAAAAGGAGGTGACAAAATATAAAAAATATGATACTTTATATGAAAATTCTAATTGTCGTTGAAACAAAGAAATAGTTGTCGTTCATCAGCACGGTTTTAACCGTGCCCTTTCTTTCTTAAAGTGGTAGTCGCAGAGTGCTTGTGCCCGTAGGGTGCAGACTGCGTTTTAAATGTTCTATAATTTAAGTGGCATCAGGTGTATTTGTTTTCCTCATTCTCGGTTCACATCCATGTGAACCTCCGAGAGGCAAATCTATTTCGCCATCAGTGGCGAAATTACGATTCGCCAACCCGGAAAACTAACACACCCGATGTCACCTAATATCTGTATTATAGCATCTATTGTCACAATGTCACGCACCGTCCCCCTTTTCTCTTGGCGGTGGGACTGATACATTTCCCCGTTGACCATATTTATCTTTTACTTCTTTGTATATAAAATCAAAATGTATATGTTTATTGATTTTTCTTAAAATATGATCCGGTCGGATCCGTCGATCTAAATCAATTGAAGGATAAAATAATTTCAGATTATCTTTCTGCTCTTTGCCCATCATGGCAAAACCCTCCCATTTTTATATTGATTTAATATATCAATTATATATACTATATCAAGGTATTTGGGCAACAGACCCAAAAGACGCGACCCCCATTGTTTATTTTTTTGGTTATTTTTTAATATATTTCATTTCTGAAATATGTTGTTTATGTGGTTGATCAATTATTGGACAAAGGAGATTAAATGAATAATCAGTATGTTCTAATATCATTTCTCGAGGCGTTTCTAATGCAATGACAACATCTCCAATACGTTCACAAATTTTACATGAGAGATATGAAGTTTCTTTTTTAGTAACATCATTTAAATTCTTTACTAAATTTATAAATCCAATTGTATCATCCTTCTTTTTAAGTCCTTCTGCTTTTTTGATAAATTTACCAATTTGAACTTTATAACGGTTGAAAATAAAATTATCAATATGACATTTACTACTATACTCTTTTTTATCAAACGCTAATATAAAATCATTAATATCATTATCCATATTTTTTAATGAAATTGAAATAGGAATTTTCCCGCGTACACATTTACATGAATCTTTACCAATGTTTTTAAATTTATGTTTCAATTTAATATTTATTCTTTTAATATAACGACAAATAGAATATTTTGCTTTTTGTTTGTCTGGCGATTGACAGAAATCAATATTATGGTCGCTTAAAAATTGTAAAATTGCCTTAAGTTTACTTTTCTGAAAATGATTGCTCCAAAATTGAATAGCATCATTAAT
>JAHITG010000488.1 GCA_018817865.1 Spirochaetota bacterium | reverse complement strand
GATCTCGGAGGAAAGGGCAAGAATAGACCTGGTTAAGGAGCAGATCTCCGTGGCAGCAGGTGAAAAATTAAGGTTCAAGCAGAATGATATAAATTTTGAGGGACATTCATTCGAATGCCGTATTAATGCGGAGGATCCCTATACGGATTTCACACCATCCCCGGGCAAGATCGAAAACTCCCATTTCCCCGGCGGCATGGGTGTCCGCGTTGATTCCCATATATACAGCGGATATGAGATACCCCCCTACTATGATTCCCTGCTGGCCAAACTGATCGTCTGGGCCGGCAACAGAGATACGGCTATCAAAAGGATGCTCCGCAGCCTTGATGAAATGGTAATTGAAGGCATTAAAACAACCATCCCTTTTCACAAACAGATATTTAAAGACAAGAATTTTATCAGGGGTAATTTCGATACACACTTTCTTGAAACATTTAAATTGAAATAATGAGTGACAAATATCTCCATAACGGCATCAAATTACTTAAAAAGAGAGATTTCCTTGAAGCAATAAACAACCTTGAAGAATATATTACATATGATAATACCAATTACCTCGGTTATTACTATCTGGGGCTGGCTTATATTTTCCGGGAATTATATGACGAAGCATACAAATATATCTCTAAAGCCTATAAACTGAATGAAAATGACGTAAATACGATCAATACCCTTGCCTTTCTTAATTTGAAATTCAACAATGTTGATGAAGCCATAAATTACTGGCTGGATGCCCTGGATATCGATAAAAAAAATTATATCGCAAAGCGCAATCTGGATAAAGTTAAGAGCTCAAAGAACATTAAAAAACTGGTAAACTCGGCATCAGGTGATGAATTCATTAATTTCAAAGTTAAAAAAACCATTGAACTTCCTTTTAAGATACCGCATCTATTCGATTCAATAAAGATAAATTATATCGGCTTGATCATCTTTATTGCTGTCATTGGTATTATCTTTTTACTTACGCGGATCGATTTTAATAAGTTTAAAATCAAAAAGGGCCTATCAGGAGATGATGTCAAGAATCTTACTAAGATCAGTCTTCCCAACCTGGATAGAGATTATATGATAGATAAAACCATAACGAAGAGTATCTTTAATTTAAAACCTGAAGAAGTCCGGGAACTCTTTTATAAAACAAAACTGTTGATACAGAAACAGCACTTAAATGAGGCTGCCGTAATTATCAATAAAGTTCTTCATTCAAATGCCGGGCTGATCATTAAAGAAAAATTCAAGATCTTGAAGCAATTCATATCCCCGCAACAGACTTTTGAACTGCCTGATAATGTTGTCTATTCGGACCTGATGAACCTTCCGCTGATTTATGAGGATGTTCAGGTTATCTGGGAAGGGAAAATGGAGGATATCAGGATCGATGACGAGGAATCTTCTACAGTCTTCAACCTTTTTGTTAAAGAACACGGTCAGACTATAGGAGTAGCAAGGGTCATCTTCACTCGGCTTATCACAACCCTGACCAACGGAAAGGATGTGATCGTTTCCGGCCGTTTTATTAAAGTGGACCAGACCAGCAGAAACCCCGTGATCGAAGGCCTCCACCTCAAATAATAAAATATTCCAACCCTAAAAGAAGATCAAATAATGATCGTAACAGGGCCGTCATTAACAGAATGGATATCCATCATGGCCTGAAATGTCCCTGTGGCTATTTTCAAACCTGTCTCTTTCAATTTTCGGATAAAGAGCTCATATAGATAGATCGCTAACTCTGTATCTGCAGCATCCTGGAAACTGGGCCGGAACCCTTTCTTTACATCCCCGTACAGTGTAAACTGGGAAACCACCAGTATCTCCAGATTTAACAATAAAGCGGAAATATTCATTTTATTATCTTCATCCGGAAATATCCTCAGATTGATGATCTTGTTGACAAAAAAATCCACATCCTTTTCAGTATCCTGTTGCCCCACTCCCAGATATACTAAAAGGCCCCTTCCTATTTCAGCCTTCTTTTCACCATTAATAACAACATTAGCTGAATGCACCCTTTGAACAACGGCTTTCACGATCTTTTTTCACTCCCTTTCCTCCGGAGGAATTTATTTATTTTATGCTTTGCGATCAGTTTATATTCACCCGGTTTTAATTCACTGTCCAGCTTAAAAGGACCGATACGCGTTCTCTTTAGGATCTTTATCTTATATCGTAGAAAAGAAAAAATATTCCGGATCTCTCGATTCTTACCCTCAATGAGTGTGATGGTCAATTTGGATGTACTTCCCTTTACGGAAATCACTTTTATATCCTCCACTTTATAACGATCTTCCCTGGTACGTATTCCTT
>JAHITG010000487.1 GCA_018817865.1 Spirochaetota bacterium | reverse complement strand
TCTCTCACGGAAAAAGAAATATTACACTACAATACAAATTTTAAAGTAAATCCCCCCTTACGTTCAGAAGAGGACAGAAAAGCCCTGATCGAAGGATTAAAAAAAGGGATCATTGATGTGATCGCTTCTGACCATGCTCCGCATACTTTTTTTGACAAAGAGAAAGAATTCAACAAAGCTCCATTTGGAATGATCGGCCTGGAAACCCTGGTCCCTCTCATCTTCATGAACCTGATCGAACCCGGCCACCTCAGTATAAACGAAGCCATAAAAAAAATAACCATGAATCCGGCAAAGATCCTGAAAATGAAGTATGACGGCATTCATACCAATTCTATTGCGGATATCACGGTTATAGATCCTAAACTGAAAATAACCTATAAAACAGAGGATATTCTTTCTAAGGGAAAGAACTCTCCCTTTATCGGTCAAATCCTGAAAGGTCTTCCTGTACTGACTATAGTAGAAGGAAAGATCATAATGAAGAACAGAAAACTGATCCTGCATTAGATCAGGGACTTTATTATCCAATTACGGACCATGATGAAAAAAATTCTAAGCACAAGCAGAATAATAGAAAATAGAAAAATAACAGATGACACCTTCCTGATGAAATTCGAAAACAGGAACCCGGATAAACCTCTTCCCGGACAGTTCCTGAATATTAAATTCAAAGATCACCTTGATCCATTCCTGAGGCGCCCCTTTGCCGTCTTCGATTTTGACCGGAAAACGCTCTCCATCCTTTATAAAGTCGTAGGCAGGACCACCTCTATGCTTTCTCAATTACAGAAGAATGACCTTATTGAGTACCTGGGATTTCTGGGTGAGCCATTTGACCGTGACAGGACATTCAATAAACTGTGGGTTGTAGCCGGAGGGATCGGCATTGGAGGGCTCCACCTCTTTATCAAAAACATGAAACAGAATAATGATCTGGAACTTTTCATCGGTTTTAATACGGAAGAGGAAGCTGATGCTTTTATCCGATTCCTGAAACCTCTCCACATCAGGATCAATGCAGCGGTCATGGACCCGAAAGGGAAGAGTAAATATTTTAAGGGAAACATCGTGAAGCTCTTGAAAAAAGAGACCAAGAGATGTGACACGCTCTTTGCCTGCGGTCCGGAATTGATGCTGAAAAGTCTATATTCGGACATAATACAGAAAAAAAGGATACCGGCATACTTTTCCATGGATGCAATAATGGCCTGCGGTATCGGATCATGCATGGGATGTACCATAAAGATCAAAGAGAAGGGCCTGACCCGATTCAAAAGGGTCTGCAAGGAAGGACCTGTCTTTAATGCTGATCATATCGTGTGGGAATGATCGATCGAAAGGAGTAAGATTAAAATTGAATTTAAAGATCAAGATCGGAAAAGCTGAATTTAAGAATCCTGTTTTTACCGCCTCGGGAACATTCGGATACGGGGAGGAATATGCAGATGTCTTTGATATCAGTAAACTCGGAGCAGTCATTACAAAAGGTTTAACACTGAAGGAAAGAGAAGGAAATGAGGGCCTGCGGATCCATGAGGTCCCATGCGGATTGATCAACAGGATCGGCCTTCAGAATGTTGGCGTTGATGATTTTATTAAAGAGAAAACGCACTTTTTAAAGGAACAGAATGCTGCTGTCATTGCCAATGTTGCCGGTTTTTCGGAAAATGAATTTTACTCCATTATCAGAAAACTGGAAGGACAGGATATCATAAAAGGATATGAGATCAATGTCTCCTGCCCTAATGTAAAAAAAGGCGGGATCGAATTTTCAAATGATAAAACCCTTTTCAAAAACCTTTTAAAAACCTTAAGAAAAGAAACAAAAAAGATCCTTATTGTCAAGCTATCACCTTCTGCCGGGAACATCATTAATTTTGCGGGGATCGCACAAGATGAAGGGTGCAATGCTGTTACAGTGGCCAATACATTTAAAAGCGCCGTTATAGATACGCGGAAGCAGAAAATAAAGATCCGGGGAGGCCTCTCAGGGCCGGCCGTCTTTCCTGCTGTTTTAAATCTGGTACTGGAAATCAAAAAAGCCGTAAAGATCCCGGTCATCGCATCCGGCGGTATCTATAATCCGGATACAGCAATACAGTTCCTGCTGGCAGGGGCAACGGCCGTACAGATAGGAACTGCCAATTTTATTGATCCCATGATCAGCATCAGCATCATAGACGGGATCAAAAAATACATGCAGGAACAGAAGATCAATGATATAAACAGTATAATAGGAAAAGTAAAAATTTAAAAAGAGGTGAAAAGCAATGGATTATCATAAAGGATTTACGGAAGATTTTATTCTGGATATGTTCTCAAAGACCAAAGCCCTCTTGAACGGCCACTTCAAACTCTCTTCCGGATTTCACAGCAATGTATACCTGCAGTGTGCAAAAGTACTGCAGTTCCCCCTTTTAAATTCACTCCTCTCAACCATTCTGGCTGATAGATTTAAAGATAAAAAGATCGATGTTGTTATCGGGCCGGCCCTGGGAGGGGTTACCCTTGCATATGAAGTGGCAAAAAAGCTGAACTGCCGGGGGATCTTTGCCGAGCGGGTTACTACCGAAGAAGATCAGAAGGTCATGACACTGAGGCGGGGATTTGAGATCCAGCCAAAGGAAAACGTACTGGTGGTTGAAGATGTGATCACTACAGGCAGCTCAGTAAATGAGATCATCGAACTGGTAAAAAGTAATAAAGGAAAGGTCATTGGTTTAGGCGGGATCGTGGATCGGTCCGGCGGAAGTATCGCGCTTCATTCTGATCAGCACTTCCTTTTAAAGGTGAATGCTCAAAAATATACACCGGAAACATGCCCGCTATGTAAAGAAAAGATGCCGCTTATCTCCCCCGGAAGCAAGCATGTTTAAATAACTTCAACTTAATTAATTCTATCTATTTGATATCTTTTTTTGTATTACTTTTATTCTCTGACTTTTTTTCAGTACTATTGCTCTCTGTTTTACTTTCTGTTTTACTTTCTGAGGTACTCTGCGATGAACCGGCTGAACCACTGCTTTTCTTGTAATCATTTACATAAAATCCGCTGCCTTTAAAGATGATCCCTCCCCCTGTGCCGATCAAACGCTGTGAAACGCTCTTACATTTTGGACAGGGAGTCTGCGGTTTGGAATGAATGGATTGGAACAGATGAAAAGCATGTCCGCATTTAGTACATTCATAATCATAGGTTGGCATTATCATTTACTCCTGTATTTTTATCTTCATTAATTCATTAATATAATAGCATTTATATTGATTGTCAAGCCTATTCCTCCCCCCTGTCAGATAAAATTGAAAAGTGCACTCTTTTTTAAAGATTTAAAGCTTAAAAGTGCACTCTTTTAAGACCTGTTTTTACTTATTTAAAGTTGAAAAGTG
>JAHITG010000486.1 GCA_018817865.1 Spirochaetota bacterium | reverse complement strand
CCAAAATAGGGCATTACCAGTGTTATCCTTTTGGCGGAAGAACGCTTGAGCGCATCCGTCATGATCAAAAGCTCCATCAGATTATAATTAGCCGGATTGCAGGTCGGCTGAATAATAAAGACATCCTTTCCGCGTACATTCTCCTGGATCTGGGCGTAGATCTCCTGATCCGCAAAATTCTTCAGCGTAACCTTTCCAAGCTCAACATTCAGTTTTTTGGCTATATTTTCAGATAATTCCTGGTTGGCTCTGCCTGAAAATATTTTTAAAGTATCCATAAATATATCTCTTAAAGACTAAAAGTTTTTACAATATATAAGTAATTATTCACATTGTCAATATTTTTTTTAAAAAATGTCAGATAAAATTCAAAAGTGCACTATTAAAAGTTGTGAAATAGAGTACACTTTTCACCTTTAAATAGTGCACTTTTGAATTTTTCTCATTATATTTATTTTTTAAAAATAAAAATCGATATATTGATCCTGTAATCTTCAACGACCCCCTCCATATATACAAAAAAACACTTCGGAAGGCTTGTTAAACAAGCTTTTTATTCATAATATGCAGCTCCGGCATCCACTTCTTCCCAAGAAATAACTTTTTTTAAAGAAGAATTCTTATATTTCTTTAATTTATCCTTTAAATTGGTATAAATGAATTTTGATATATTTTCCGTTGTGGGATTATTTTTCTTAAAGAAATCCAGTTCATTCAGATATTTGTGGTCCATCAGGTCCAGTACTTCCTTAAGGTGCCGCTTAAGGTCCCTGAAATCGATCCCTATATCCAGCGAATCCAGTGTATCAGTGCATACCACGATCCGGATCTTCCAGTTGTGGCCATGCAGTTTTTCACAATTTCCGTTATATTCCCTTAAATTATGTGCACCGGAAAAATAATCTTCAACCATTAACTCATACATTATAGCACCTTCAACAATGTATTCGCTATCTGCTCAATATCCCGTTTCCTGAGGGAAGGATAAACCGGTATTTCTATTAATTTATTATAACAATGAGATGCATTCGGGTATTTGGAAGAATCGTCTCCCAGATGAAGGAACAGGGGATTGTCAACCGGCCTTTTGGAATCTATCTTATTTTTCCGCAAAAATGAAATGGTCTTTTCCAGGCTTCCCTCTAATGAGAGTACATACTTAGAATATACATTAGTACTATTTTCATTTTCCTGATATACACGATATTTCGACCTTCTCAACCTTTCCTTGTAGTAGTCTGCGATCTCAGCACGGCGGGAAACAAGTTTTTTAAATATTTTTAACTGACTTAATCCCAATGCAGCTGATATATCTGCCATCCTGTAATCATACTGAATATCCTGATCACTTTTTTCCATAAAGGGATTATACTTGTTTTCCTTGGCTTTTGATATCAGATCCCTTGTATTTGACAGGAGCATCCCGCCATTTCCCGTAGTAATAAGCGTGTCCGTATCAAATGAGAAAACAGAAACAACACCGAAACTGCCTGTTTTCAGCGTCTCTTTCTGGATAGTGGAACGATATTCTGCTCCTAAAGCATAAGAACAATCCTCAATAAGCGGAATGTTCAATGCTAAGAATTGGTCAATATCTGCCGGAATACCAAAATTATGATCAACCACGATGGCTTTTATTTTATTCGACACTTTTTTTTCAACATCTCGAGGGTCCATATTATATGTATCCATATTAATATCAACCGGAACCGGTTTTACATTCATATAGCGACATGCATGCAGCAGAGGAACGGATGAATAAGCTGAACAGATGATCTCATCGCCTGACCGAAGCCCCAAACTTAATAAAGCAAGGTGAAGGGCAGAAGTATATGAATTGGTCGCCAGGGAATACTTAACACCAATGAAGTGAGCTATGGATTTTTCGAATTCCCTTGCCAGTTCTCCTTCTTCGAGCCTTTCCGTGATCAAACAGTTTAAAACATATTCCAGATCTTTTCTAACGATTGTTGGCTTGTTAACAGGTATCATAAGTAGGATTATAGTAACTGATTTGATTATTATGTCAAATGATTTTTTGTAAAAGTTTGACCGAAAAGAACCTAAAATGCATGTAATGCATTTTAGGTTCTTAATTTTACTTTTCCATCCGAATTGCATTTAAAAATGCAATTCGGATTCCTTAATATAATAATGACCCCTCACTAAATACTTGACAAAACACTATTTATGCGCTATATTATATAGTATGAGTGAAGTGAATACAAATTATAACATGCCTGTACCTGTGGAATATGTGACAGGGACCACCGTAGCGGGACCTGAGGCAAAACAGGCGGATCCGCAGGAAAGACGGCCGGAACAGGCTGATTCTGCACAAAAGTCTGAAAGTGCGGAGAAAGGCGGACAAGTTGATCGGTATGCCTAGAAAAAGTTAGTAAAGTAATACCCCAATCTGCCTCTAATATCTCTGCCTGGCTTATCAAGTATCCAGCCAAATCAGCCTCCTCTCTATAGTCACCTGCACCTAGTACCCTTGTTCTCAT
>JAHITG010000485.1 GCA_018817865.1 Spirochaetota bacterium | reverse complement strand
TGATCTTTTTCTTGATTTTTTTGAAAATATTGCTTTCACAGATAATCCGGATTGGGCACACTGCTATTGTGTCTTCTTTCATCATCATAATTCGGTAGCAGACTGGTTTACCCGATCAAAAGAAGATAACCGCACGGAAGCTATACAGCTGATCAAAGAAGGTGTGATGAAAGGGTTCTTTGCCCTTGAAAATGATAAACCGATCGCATGGTGCAATGCAAATGAAAAACGGGTTTTCAGTTTTGAAAAATTGAGTAATGATCTCAAATGTTATGATGACTCTGATGTCATTGCGATCACTTGTTTCCTTGTAGCTAAGCAATACCGTCACAAAGGTATTACAAAACTGCTGCTGAATACTATAATAGCTGATTACACTGATTCTGAATATAAATACCTGGAAGCATACCCTAAAAAAGACGAGGTTCATGAAGCTGATAATTATCATGGCCCGCTCTCTTTATACCTGAAGAACGGTTTTTATATCGAAAAGGAGCTTGAGGAGTTCAGCATAGTACGATACAAGCTAAAAAAAAATTGATATCCGATTTTCTTTTGTTATTGTTAAAAAGGCATTTATTATTAAAAAAAATCCGGGGAGGCTCATATGAAAAAACGAAAAAAAGGATATGGGATACTGCTCTTCATCACCATCATTTTTACACTGGCTGCGATCAGTACTCTTATTCCAGTCTCATCATCCAGCAAAGAATGCTACCTGGGTTATAAGGCACATTGCACTTTTACGCCCATCGGTACCATCATCTGCCTCATCGCCGCAGGAAGCGTATGTAAAATACGAAAAAAGTTCTTTACATCACAGGAAGATTCATAAGTTTAATAAAAAAATAAAATAAAGATCCGACAAGAGGAGGCATTGTATGAAACTGTTAAAAATTATTATGATCCTGGCAGTTATTCTTTCCTTTAATTTTGTAACTGAAGCCCGTGCAGAGGAAAAACCATCGTATAAGGTCGAAGCAGAGCTCTTTTTGGCCACACTCAACCAGGGTGAAATCAATAAAGCATATGATAAGCTTCTGGAAAATTCCGTTATAAAGGAAAATGAAGAAGCAGTAGAGAACCTGAAAAAGCAGACATCTGTGGGAACTGTAATGTACGGTAAACTGCTGGGATCTGAATTTATCAAAGAAAAAAATTACGGCCAATCTATTATCAGATTGATCTATATTTTAAAATGCGAAAAGGTCCCGTTGACATGGGAATTCTATTATTACAGGGCAACGGATAAATGGCAGCTGATCAGCATCCAATTTAATGATCAGACAGACCTCTTGGCTGATAAATAGTTTTCAATTGATTTTTATAAATTAATTTTATATGGTTTATTTGAACACTAAAAAATATGATGAAACCATAATACAGATAAGGAGGAATTCATGGTCCAGACCGATCAACGGAAGGAGATAAACATCAAAGAACAACCGGGCATGGATATAATTCTGGGGATCTGGTGGTGGTTTACATGGAGGGGGATCCTGGCAGCCATTGTCGGCAGTATTCTGCTGGGATTACTTATCGCACCGGTCATGAAGTTTTTGGGAGCAGATCAGACCCGGGTAAAAAATTTATTTCAGCTGCTCTCATCAGTTCTGGTCGTGGTCACTCAGATCTATTTTTTAAAAAGGGTCATAGGCAGGAAATTTCAAGGATATACTCTTACTTTGATCAAAGATAAAGATAAAGAATAATTCAGTATCCGGAATAGAGACATGAAGACGATCTGCTCGCTGATCCTTATAGTATTACTGTTTCACTGTGCACCTGATAACCCGCGGGAAATAAAGGAAGGAGATATTATTTTTCAAACCTCTGCCTCTTCCCAGAGCAAAGCCATTCAGCTGGCTACCCGTTCAAAATACAGCCATATGGGAATTATCTTTGAGCACAAAGGAGAATGGCATGTATTTGAAGCCATTGCTCATGTGCAATTCACTCCCCTTGAAGAGTGGATCAAAAGAGGCGTGGGCTCACATTATGTGATCAAGAGATTGAAAAAAGGTGAAAGTATTATAACGGACGATGTGATCCGGAAGATGAAAAAAAGAGCATTACTATTTAAAGGTAAGAAGTATGACACCACCTTCGGATGGTCAGACAATAAGATATACTGTTCCGAGCTTGTCTGGAAGATATATAAACGGGTAATGAATATTGAGATAGGAGAACCTGAAAAATTAGCGGATTTTAATCTCGATCATAAAATAGTAAAAGACAAACTAAAAGAACGGTATGGCACTGCTCTGCCGTTACAGGAAACCGTCATCTCTCCCCGCGCGATGTATAATGCCGATAACTTAAAGACAATCATTGCGAGGAATGACAAAAACAGTTCATTAAACTTAAGAAGCATACAGATTTTAAAACGATCCAGGGAGGCAAATCTTGTGATTTCAAAAAATATATTAAAAAAACGGTTTAATAATTTTTCCACGGCTGGTTCCTATATCCTGGTATGTATTCAGGACAAAGAATCCGAAAAGAAAGAATTTATTGTTTGCGAAAATGAAGAATGGTTCCTGCTCCTTTTAAAAGAAAAGGAATATTCGATACATGATGAAAAAGAGTATTCTCCATTCATGCTGGCTCATTACAATACCTGTTTTAAATTTTCAAACAGGAAATTTTCAGAGCTTTCCGGAGAATATGGAGCTCCACGCAAAAATGAATATGATATCTTGAAAAAAAAGGGATTACATAATATCATCAGCACTTTTTTTACAAAAAGATACTGGAATGCTCCAAAAAACGACGGCCAATATGCCTACTTCATTAAAGATCATCGAAAATATTCCAGGGACAGAAGTTTTATAAGGATACTCCTGGAAATGGGACTGGTAGTACGAAGAGAATGTGAAAGCGGTTATCTCTACATTGAATCAGATGAAATAGATCATCCGGAGAAAGGATAATGCCTCACTTTATTTATTTGAGTTATAATAAAATGTAGTCGTGCAGATATGGGAACTATTGTCCCCATATCTGCAAAACCAAAATTTCTAAAATTTCTTTTT
>JAHITG010000484.1 GCA_018817865.1 Spirochaetota bacterium | reverse complement strand
TCCAGAACCGTTGCTACTCCTTTAAAAATAAGGATCAGCGCTCTTTTAACATTGCATATATTAATTGCTTCATAAGTAGAATTAAGGACAAGGACACTCTCGTTTAATACTTGAACTTCCATAAAAATCCTTTATGAAACTAAAGTAAATTAATTTAATATTTAATTTTCTAATAGCAAGATATTTTTCTGTAAAAAGAAAACTGAAGAATGTTAAGACTTAAGGAAAAGGCTATAAAATGACATCATCTTCGTTTGGAAGCATCTCTTATTTCTTCGAGTAGTTCAATAAAAAAATCTACAACACGACCTTCAAATTTCTTATTTTTATTGCTCCGCAACAACTGAACGGCATTTTTATGTGTCATCTTTTTCCTGTAAACCCTGTCAGAGACAAGATTATCATAAGCATTCACTACATTAATGATCCTTGATTCTATAGGTATTTTATTTCCTTTCAAGCCTTCCGGATAACCCTTACCGTCCCATTGTTCGTGATGATGTAAAATAATAGGAATAACATTTTTAAGTCCTGCTATCGGATTAAGGATAGTTTTCGCAATGGCAGGATGTTTTTTTACTTCATCATATTCTTTTTTTGTCAGTTTTCCGGTTTTTTTCAGAATACTTTCATTAATACCTATCTTTCCGATATCATGCAATAATGCAGCGTATCTCAGATCATGCAGTTTTTCAGGGGAGAGATGCATTCTCTTTCCCAATTTCATACTGTAGACTGTAACATTCTGGGAATGGCCGGCGGTAAATGGTTCACGGAATTCGAGTGCAGATATCAATGCCAGGACAACTTCAAGTATCCTGGAATCAAATTCAGGCAGGGAAAGAATTTCATGCTTTTTAATTTTCATGTTTTCTTTTAATTAAATATATTAAAAGTTCAGTACATTCTTTATTGATGGGTTTCATCAGAATGAAGGACTTTTTTTATATTAGTAACGAGCTTTTCGCGCCCTACAGGTTTTACTATATAGCCATGTATCTTCAGTTCTATTGCTTTTTGAACATCAAGCGAATCATTAGACATGGTTGTAATGATGATCTTAAGATCACTCTTTATGCGCAGCATTTTCTCTATCACATCATATCCATTACTGGATGGAAGAATGATCTCCATAATAACAATATCTATGTGTCTGTAATTTTTTTCAAAAAATGCCATGGCTTTTTCGGCATCTCTTGCAACTCCCATGATCTCAAAATGTTCACTGATTATGATCTTTTTTATAGACTTCAAATTTTCAAAATCACTGTCAACCATGTATACTTTATACGGAGAACCATCCGGTTTTTTCCCAAGTGGTTTTGATAAATGTTTGCAATCCTTGATAAAATAATTTCCATCAATAAAAAGGTCTATAGTTTCAATCTCATTTTGATCCATTCCCATTGTAAACATAACAACAGCAGAAGCAATCAGATTGTTTTTCATATATCTGAAGACACTGTTCAAACTGTAAAAAAGTTCAGGGGGGGCAGGAATATATTTATTCTGCATACCGGTTGGCACCATCTCTCCAAGCTGATAAAACGGTTTTTCATTTTTCATCCATTTAATCAAATATATTATCTTTTTATCAACCATTGTATAATACTCCAACTAATAAATTATAAGATCTTACCCCATTCGTGATTTTTCTTGCCCATAATAATTATTCCTTTTTTATAAAAAACAACACCTTTATCTTTCATTTGAACGACAAATGAGCTATTGTCAATTATGACCCTGGTTCCTTTTTCCACTTCGTCCTTGATTATGATAGGATTATGGATCCGGCTCTCTTTTATTTTTGCCGTTTCGATCTTCAATGTAACAAACTGATCTTGAAGGTTCTTCTTGTTCTCCATCTTTTCTTTGAATTTTTTTACATTCTCAATTAATTCCTTTCTCTTCAAATCCGGCAGTTCATTTACTTTATTCTTCAATATCTGAAAAACCCGGATCGACTGCTTAAGAGGTTCGATCTCTGAATCAAAATTATTAAGTTTCTTCTCTATTTCCAGCAGACTTTTAACCATCTTCATCTGTTTATCACTGAAAATAATGAGAGTCGTCTCCTGCTTTACAGATCCAAGAACAATGTTACTGCCTGCTCTAAGGATTGAATTCTGAATATGCATTGCAGATGGAGCATCGATACTGCTGTTTGCAAAGATCTCCGAATTAATAACCAGATTCCTTATCTGAATATAATTGGCATTAATATTTGCATTCTTAACTTCGTTTGCAGTAAATTTACCAAAAGAATTTATTTTATACTGCTTATTGTCATTAGTAACATCTCTCTGTATGGTGACATCTCCTTTTGCTACAAGGTTCGTATTTGACAGATCCCCTACAATGGTTATATCACCTGCGATCTGGAGAAGTGAACAGCTGTTTACATTTCCGCTGACAAGAAGATCTCCTGCTATGTTGATCTTTTCTCTGATACCGTCCAGGTCTGTCTTTAATACATAATTCCCGGCACCTACTTCATTGATTCCGAGCTGCTGAAGAAAATTGGGAGAAACAGCTTTTTCAATAGCGTCAATATCTGTTTTAATTTCATAAGATGACTTCACTCCTATCGTCTGATAGCTCTCATCGGTTATGGAAACATGTGTTATCGGAAATAGAGAATCATTATTTAAAATATTAATAAACCTATCGGAAAGGATCGTCCCGCTGCGTAGATTCAGATTATTCTTTCCGCTAACATCTTCCGCCAGTATCATATCTTTTTTAAGTTTATCTTTTTCAACTCGTATCATTTCGAAGATTCCCCGGCTCCTATATATACTTTATTTAACAACGCTTCTATGCTGTCCCCATCCTCAGGATAAGAACCGACCATATAGCCTATCTTAATATTCGTCAATGATGGGATAAAATTATCAAGAATTCCAGTTACTTCATCTTTCAGTGATGCGGGAAATACGATCATTAACTCATCAAAATTCGAATGGATCAGGATATCGGATTCCTGAAGGATACCCTTTATCTTATTAATCAGCTCTTTCATCTTAATAAATGTCATATCAGGTGCATGGAATTTAATTTTACTTACTACGAATCCGGTTCCTGTTTCTTTTGATTTTTCAATAATATTATTCAGAATATTATAAATATAATCAAATGGATTTTCGCGATAAATATTCCTTTTTGAAAGGTATTGCGTCAGAACGATAGGCGGGGCCATCTGCGAAGCTATAATGGAAAAGATCTTTTTAATATCCTCATCTACGGTAATACCTTCTGCAAACCGGTATATATTTAAAAGACCGACTTTTTTATTTCCCGCTATCAATGGCACGGAAAAATATATATCACCATTGGTAAGGATGGAATCACTATACAGGACATCTCCTTCGGGATTATTCAATGGATTATTAAGTTTTCCTTCTTTCATAAGGTCCAGATATTTACCGGCTTCCGGCTCAGTAATATTAAAATTTTTTTCTATTCTATAGTGGTCCTTTAATTCATCAAACAGAATGATCGAGCCTTTTGATGCACCAAAACCGGTCGTAATAGTCTCGATCATTAAATTTACTGCAATATCCATCTCAACACTTTTATTGATCTCTTTGCTGATATCATAGAGCGTAGACAGATCTTTCACCTTTTTATCGATATCTTCATACAATCTGGCATTCTCTATTGCAATGGAAGCAAAATTCCCAAGAGTAGTTAAAAACTCCAGGTTGGACTCGGAATACGGAACGTTCCCGGCTTTAGCTCCCAGAAAGAGTATCCCGTTAAACTTGTTCTTTATCCGGATAGGTACAAGCAGTTCACAATTAATCCTTGCCAATTGCCCCTTATGGGAAGAACCAAAACTCTCTGAAAGAATCTCCTGCAGAGGAAGCGGTTTTGATCTGTTACTCAAAAATTTCATCAATTCATCTTCGGCCTTAAACTCAATGTCATGCAGGTCTTCTTTAATACCCTTTGCATGTCTGAAAATATATTTATTCAGCTTTTCGTCAAGCACAAAGACAACACCTGTTTCAACCAGCATATGCCCCATACTTGTCAATATGATCGTCTTCATAAGATCATCAATATGCAGTGAGGAGCTCAACTCTTTCGCTATCTCAAATATAGTATTCAAGTCAATTACTTTCTTCTTATATTTTTTTTCGCTCTGCTTGACTTCCTGTTTAAGGTCATCAATATTATCACTGCCTGTTTTAGCCGGTTTCTTTAATTTTTCTATCACTTCATTATATGTTTTTACCAATGTATTTACTTTTGAGACTATCTGATCTTTTTCTAATGACTCTTTTTTCAGCTCAGCATTCAGCCCGGATAGAATATCATTTATATTCATATTGTTCCTCTTTATTTTTTATAAACCATAGATATAATTATATTGCTTTATAATAATTAATAGCATCTTCGATCGAGTCAAATGACTTTAAAATAGAAGAAAATTCCATCAATTCATAAACATCATATACATCAGGAACCATGTTAACAAGAGTGAGATCACCATTGTTCTCTCTAATATCCCTTATTTCACTCACAAAAACACCCCATCCAGCACTACTAATAAAATCAACATCTTTAAGATCAACAGCGATTTTATATTTCTTTTGAGAAAGGGCGCTTTCTATGAATTTTTCTATTTCAGGAGCAGTAGTAGTATCAATAAAGCCCTGAGGTTGAATAATAATCCCATCGGGTACATCCGTCATTGGTAACGATTCCACTTTTAAATCAGGCATCTCGTATCCTCCTTCCTGCTGTTTGCGTATGTTTTATTATAGCAAAACCAAAAAATATCTAATTCGTTACAATATTCATCAAGTTATCAATTCAAGAGACATTTAAAATAATTTAACTTTGTAAATATAATATCCTTATTTTTAGTTTCAATATTCTTTTTATTTTTTTAAATTATGTATCGTCACTTTCCCGCAGCATACTGAACATCATTTCATCAGCATCATTTATCTGGTCATTCTTGACTTCTTTCTTTTTTTCAGATTTCTCCTCTTTTTCCGCAGGTTCTTCTTTCTGGTCGAATATATCATCTGCTGTATCTTCATCTTTATCTTTTTTTATCATTCGAGCGATCCATCCCCCTGTTCTCTTTTTTGCCACTTTTCCTGTTTTCTCTTTCATAGCTTCTTCCGGTTCCGGTCCGGTTTTTTGGATTGAAGTTCCTTCTACTTCTATCAGTTCATTATTATCTCCGATCATCCCGCTGAGCAACTGATCGACGACACTCTTCCTCTCTTTCTTTGGCGCATCTTCCGGGGTCTTCTGCTGAATATCAGGTTTCTTTTTCTCCTTTTTTGTCTTCACCAAAGGATCAGGGCCCTTTTCAGGCATTTCAGGCTCTTTTTTCTCCGAAGGATCAGGGATCCCAAGAGTCTTCTTCTCATCCTTATATGCCTTTGTCATTTTTTCGATCAGCTCATCCGCCTTACTCTTTTTCTCCTGCTTGGCAGGGATCTTTTCAGGTACTACTGGCTCCTGTTTCTTGTCAGAGATCCCAAGAGTCTTTTTTTCATCCTTATATGCTTTTGTCATCTTCTCGATCAGTTCATCCGCCTTACTCTTCTTCTCCGAAGGAGAATCCGAAGGAGAATTCTGCTTATCTTCAACCGTAAATGAAGAAACAGGGACTTTCTCAGTCATTACAGGCTCTTTCTTCTTATCAGGTATCCCAAGCGCCTTCTTCTCATCTTTATATGCTTTTGTCATCTTCTCAATCAGTTCATCCGCCTTACTCTTCTTCTCCGAAGGAGAATCCGAAGGAGAATCCTGTTTGGATGTGACTTCTTTTTTATGCTTGTCAAACAGACTCGCTGCAGTTGGTCCATCTTCATACTCCTTTTTCATTTTATCGATCATTTCTTCCGCTTTAGTCTTCTGAATAATTGCATCTGGCACTATTTTTGTCTCCTGACCAGTTTCAGATTGATCAGCTGTAAAAAGCTCACCTTCCTGTTTCTTTTCAATAAACACTCCTTTAGAAGTTCCGCTTCTTAAAAAAACAGATTTCTTCCCTCTCTCAGCCTGCATCTTCTCACGCTTGGCAAAACGCTGTCGCTTGTCAATCGTAGTCAAATTCAGCCTTTTCAGCTCCCTTAATATCATCTTAGTATCCCCTTTATAATTGCCATATTCTTCGGAATCAAGAGCCTCTTGCATTTTATCTATACTATATTCAGGATGCTCAGCCACCAGATGGAGGACCTTTGCACTGCCTTCAATATCCAGACGGTCGATGTCCCTTTTACTCTCATCAACGTCTTCAATTAATGCTTCCATGCCTAGTTTGTCCTTGATCTTTTTTAGCCTGTAATACTGCCCTGTTGTTAATCCTGTTTTTTTACAGGCGTCTTTCACGCTGAGATTCTCTTTTTCGATCAATTCAAATAACTTAGTCCGTTTATTATATTCAAGTTCAGAAACATTTGCTTTTTCCTTTACCACAACATAGGTTATGTCATCGCTCTGAGGAAATCCTGCAGTAAAGTCCTGAATATCATCCAGGACTTTATCAGAAACCTCCTGAGCCGGTAAGTGGTGGTACTTTTTAATAGCCTCCAGCAATCTCAACTCACCATACTCTTCTCTCTTGGAATTCATTGCTTCTGTTATTCCATCAGTATAAATGAACAAGAGGTCTCCCTTTTTTAATTTGATAGATTCATTTTTTATTGCTTTACGAAAAGTTAACGGAGTACCGAGATCCAGTCCAACTGCAAACCCCTTTGGATTAAAATTATAAAGCTGCCCTGTGTCACCCCGATAAAGGATCATAGGATTATGGCCTGCAGATGAATAGTTTATGACCCGTTTTTTAGAATCAAGTACAACATAGAACATGGTAATATACATTCCTTTTTTAAATTCACCGTCCAGTGTAGTGTTCAAATTAGCCAGAACTTCCGATGCGATCTTACTGCCTCTTGCTTCCAGACGCAGAGCTGTCCTTGTCATGGTCATAATTAAAGCACCGGCAATTCCTTTACCGGAAACATCTCCTACTGCAATACCTATGGAATCTTTATCAACATCAAAAAAGTCATAGTAGTCACCGCCGACTTCCATTGCAGCTTCATACTTTGCTCCAATATCATATCCTTCCAGCTCAGGAATATTTTTAGGTAATAGAGTATTCTGAATACTTTTTGCAAGCTGCATCTCTTTTTTCAACCTGGTCGTATCAGTCAATTCCACTTCTGCCTGCTTCAGTTCTCCCATCATTTTATTAAAGGCCTGGGCTACCTCCGCAAATTCCCCTTTTCCCTTAAAATAAAGCCTTCCGGTAGCCCCCTCTTTACTGATCCTCTTGATCTCATCTGCCAGCTCCCTCAGCGGCTGTATAAAAGATGAACTCAAAAGGTATGTTCCAATGACCCCAAGCATCCATAAAAAAGCAGTGAATAGACTCAATTTCAGTTTACTCTGAAAGGCATTGATCTCTTTATACAGGCTTTTTTCAGAAAGCACTATAAAGGCCTTTCCTATTGTCAGGTCCTTATGTTTAATGGAGGTACTTAAATAGAGGAGATCTTTTTTGTCCTTTTTCAGGCGGCCCAGCTCAACTCCGGATATATCCCCTACAGCTTTTTGATCCGTCACTTCCGGTTCCTGATATTTTTTATAGATATTCTGCACATCCGTGTGAGCTATAATATAGTCATCCGATCCGATCAGTCCTGCATATTCAATGGATTGATCTTTCAGTTTCAGCTCTTTTACCAGCATCGTCATTTTAAGGTCATTATTTTCCAGCATGTATGGCAAAGCATTAGCTGCCAGTTTTTTTATATTCTTTTCAGCATTAGAAAAATATTGCTTTTTTAATGAGCTCTTCTGGTTATTAATTGCAAGTAAAAAAATAGACAAGAGAATAACGGAGATGGAAACAGCAGAAATAAATGAGAACTTCAGCTTTAATGATATCTGTTTCCACGTTAAATTCCTTTTAAATATTACCTTTGCGCTCTCAGGTCTTTCAACATACTGCCTCATGATCAAAATATTTTTATTCCCTTCCCGCTTATGTTCAACTTCATCCATGAATTTTTTGATCATAAAAAGACCGAGGCCGCCTTTCTTCTTGATCGCAACATATTTATCAAGGTCGGGAGAAGTCAGGGCTTCAACATTAATCGAAAAATCTTTTCCCCAGTCTATCATGCTGGTCTCGATATATTTAGGAGCATTCAACATACGAACCTGAAAGATCTTCTTCTTAACATTCATTTCCGAATATGCATGTTTGATTATATTTGATCCGGCTTCATCAATGCATAATTTTAAATGATTTATCTGGCGGGAGTTAAGCCCCATTTGAGCTCCAATTCTAGTGGCAAATTTCCGAAGGGGCTGCAGGCTTGTCGGACGAGCTTCTAGTGTAGTCTCACGTGAGGCGTTTATTCTCATTACTTTTTATTCCTTTTTTTATCGCTTTTGATCTTTTCAAGCTCTTTAATCTTCTTTTCGGCATCATTAATATTTCTTAACGCCAGCTTATTATACGGATCGATCTTAAGGATCTGCTTCCATATATTAATAGCTTTTTCATATTCACCGGCAACATAAAAATCAATCCCTTTATAATAGAGATCCATGATCTGTTTTGAATATGATGTCGGTTTTTTCTTTGCACCCTTTGCTTTTTGCAAGTATTCTTGTGCTTCACCGTAATCCTGATCGAACCGTAAGACTGACTCAAATTCAGCAATAGCACCGTCATAATCTCCTTTCTCAAAAAGTTCAATTCCTTTAGTGTAATGGTCAGTTTTGAACTGTTCGTCAGCTACTATCTTCTTCCTGAGTTTCCCTTTTTCTGATTCCAGTTTATTATTCAATTCATCGGTTAATTTTTTTCGTTCAGTACTGAACTGGTTGCTTATAGCATTTAAAGTTTCGATCCTCTCATCTTCATACTTCTTAGTAAGTTCTTCAATCATTTTCTTTCTTTCATCTTCTGATTTTTTCGTGACCTCTTTTATCAAATCATCTTTTTCTTTCTGATATTTTGATGTCAGCTCGTCTCTGGTCTTCTGCATATTATCCTGATACTCTTTTTCAAGACCTGCCAACCTCGCTTTATATTCCCGTGTCTCCCGCTCAACAGCTTCTTTTACCCTCTCGGCATTATCTTTTATTGCTCTCTCCTCTAAAGCAGCCCTCTGCTGTTCAACACTCTTTCCAAATCGCCACATCAGAGAAAATCTATGTGTTGAGCTGACTTCCTGAAAAGCCAGAGAATAATCAAATCTCAGATCCCAGTATTGCAAAGCCCCCCCTATTACGACTCCAATATTCTGATCATACCCTCCCCGTAAAAAAAAATTCTTGTATAACGTATATTCAAGGCCGGCATTAAACTTAACCCCTCTGTCCTTAAAGATGTTAACATCAAGTGTCGGCATGATCTTATGATCCAGTGTTCTTCCGATATACAGATAATATGATAGTCCTATTTTAACATTCAGCTGATCAGACTCGGATTTACTCTCGAGTTTCATGGGTGTAGACACTAAATTTTTAAAATTGATCCCGAACTGAAGGTTTCTTATTGAAAAATCTTTAAATGTTTTTCGCCAGTTCTTCCCATAAAACGGTACCAGTAAACCTGCATCAAATGAAATATTTGCATCACTGAAACTGCCTACTTGAAAAGAATTGATCTTAATGGATGTTCCAAAATTAAACGGCAGGCCAAGTTGAATTCCATACCCAATGAGAAATTGAAGATACTGAGCACTCTCATCTCTTGAGCTGACCAAATTGTGCGAGTCCCTGAAGATAATGTCTCCTGTCCCGATCCTGAATAAAGCAATTCCGAATGTACCGATATCTATTGTGGGATAAGCAAATGAAATGAAATTATAGTAGGTATTTCCAAAGAGCGTGGTATGCAGCAGCATGATCTCATTAAATCCTAATGAACCCAATCCTGCACTGTTCCAGTATATAGCAGAAGAATCATCAGCAACAGCAACAAAGCTGTTACCCATTCCCATGGCCCTTGCACCGGCCCCATAATCAAACAGATCTTCTACTCCGCTATCACCGGCAGCAATATAATTACAACTTATAATTATTAATAACAATATTAAAAATGCTTTTTTCATCTCATTTCACCTGTTTTTTATTTTATGACAACGACCTTTATTACTCCTTCATAATTCCCGTCAATACAATCCGCCTTTATTACGGCAAGATATACACCATTCCGCACCATTACTGCGGAATCGTTCCTTCCATCCCAACCTTCAGTATTTACACCCGGTAATCGCAACTGCTTGTCCAGCAGTTTGATCACATGATATCCTGTTAAAGTATAAATATCAATGTTAACAGTTCCTTCTGTTTTTAAATAATATTCAATGCTTGTTGCTTCATCATTCGGATTAAAGGGGTTAGGATAATTACCAAGAACCTCTTCAAAGGAGGCCCCTTTGATCACTATAAAATCTGAGCGCATATTATCAATATTATTTCCTTTCTCATCAACTACATTCTGAATAAATACATTTGTAACATTGATCAAGTTCCCTCTCAGGTAGGAACCATTCACAAAGTTCAGAGCAAATGTTTCAGCTGAGGCATTAGGAGATATATCTATACTTATAAAAAAGTCCTTAGTGGTCAAAGGATCAATACTCAAGATCGTGTCAAGCTGAAGATCAAGATAATTCACAATGGATGAAATATTGCTGGTTTCAAGATATACCTGGGCATTATCATATATCTTTATTTTTGTGATCACAGTGGAAGGGATAATAGTGTTACCTGCATGGTCTTCCGTATCAAATCTTATCCGGCTGATCTCTACGATATTTGCCGCTCCGACACCCAATGGATTATACAGAGACATCTTTAGCATTTCTACATTTGCCTGACCTTTGGATACTGTAATAGGAGAAATATTCTCTTTGGTCAGCTGCAGCTCCACTTCTGATAAGGTTGTGACCTTAATTGTTGTGGAATTTGTATACAATGATAAAATACGCGCGTTATTATTCACTTCGGTTCCGACTGCCTGCACTCCAAAATACATATTCGGCTGATTTCCGGATGCAATATAATTAAAAATAAAATCCACGTTCAGTCCGGCTAACAGCGTCTGATCCTTAGGCGAATAATTTGTTTCACTGTGAAAGGTTACGGCATTTGTGGAAGAAATAATAAAGTTGGTCGGATTGATATTTGTGATGGTTGCTTCTCCGGTATTCCTTACCCTTACCGTTACATTAAAATTAAATCCTACTACAACTTCCGCCGGTACAATAAATGCTTCAATGATCAGCCGGCCCGGGTTCTGAATGGTCCAGGAATCAGTGACATTAGCTCCGGTATAGCTTACATTATTTCCGTTCAAGGTACCGGAGATGTATCCATCCAGGTTAGTAGCCCCGGAAAGCGCATTACTTGTCACGGAAACAAAAAAGTTCAGGGTCCTGGTAGTATTTGGCAGGATAAATGTATTGGACGGGCCTATGCCCTGGAACGAGACAGGAGATAAAGTAAGCCCGACAGATGCATTGAGTAATGTTGATGAAGATGTATTATTTATTATAACACCCACCGGAAGATTGCTCTGGCCCTTACTAATAAAATCCACGGGCGAAGAGACTTGGACCAGTGTTATACCTTTGAATATGACGTTCGTACTGCCGGCAGCAGCACCCACACTAGCTGTAATATTAGCTATGCCCGGTATGTTGGTTGAACGCAACCCGAACCTCATTAATCCGCTAATAACAGGAACCTGTTTTCCCGGTTGTACTGAAATGTCCGTATTTGTAATTGATCCAAGAGAAGCTGCAACAGTGCCCAATGTATTATTTGTAGCTATATTTGCATACGTGTCCCTGATCGTGGAACTTGTGATCAGAGAAATATCGGAATTATTGGCATTGATCTGAGAGGGTACCGGATTAAGAATAATAGTCCCTGCGGCAAAAGAAGGAACAACATTGATAACACCTGTAGAATTAGTTACACCATTGTTTATATTTGAGATCATCAACACTGTATTGACGGCATTGAATAGAGTCTCTTGAGCTGAACCGCTTCCATTTAAAACAGTAATATTATTATATATCGGATAATTACCTCCCGGCGATGCTCCCCCCCCTGAAATATTAGTGATCTTCATTATACTGTTAGCCAGATTTCCAAAACTATCCTTTGCATTCGTAATACCCAGGATAAAAGGCTGACCGGCTACCTGAATTGTATTATTAAGAACTATATTAAAAGTGGATGCAAAACCCGGATCAACCTGAATACTGTCACTATTATCAAAGAGCCCTGTATTCGTATCTATGACCCGTATTCTTCGGCTTCCTGCTCTCTTTAACGTAAAATTGGTTCCGTCAAATACTTTTAAACCGTTATCACTTAATTGAAAAACATAAGGAGCCTGATTTGTATACGGCAATACAGCTGTCGGATCCGTTGAAGTAAAATAGACAGCATTGGTATAATCTGACTTGATATTTTGATACAGATCAAACGCTGCAACAGTAACAGAACTTTGATTATTCCATCTTGCTCCTGCTGTACAGACGGTCGGCCCTCCATTTAAAGCGATCTGATTCACCTGTGCAGGAAAAATGGTTATCGGAGAAGTCACATTAGTGATAGAAGGATTATTGATTAATACACCTTTTAAGACAACATTAGTAGTTTTAAATATTGTCTGGATATTCTGGCCGATCCCATTATTAACAATGATATTATTATATGAAGGCGGATTTCCTGAAGGCGAGATCAACAGCCCATTCAGATTAGTGATATAGACTGTACCGTCCGTAGGATTACCTGTCCCGTCTACTGCATTTGTTACTTTTACAACAAATCCCACTCCGGCTTTTTGAGTATATTTAGAACAGACAATATTAAAAGAGTTAATTCCGCTTCCAATAACGAATATAAATCCGCTCTGATCATACAAACCGTAATTGTTGGAGACAGCGATCGTCTGATTTCCAGATGTATTTAATATAAAATTAGTACCCGGAAAAGTCCTCATGCCGTTATCTGATATCTGGAAAACATACGGAGAACCATTTGTATAGGGCAGAACTGCATTTGTGTCAGAAGATGTAAAAAAAACTGAATTTGTATAATCAAATTTAATATTATCAAATGGATCAAATACTTTTAAAGTCACTGTTGTCTGTGTACTCCATCTGATCCCGGCTGTACAAACTGTCTGATATCCTGATAATCTGAATTCGTCTCCAATTCCCGGATAGATGACCAGTGAGATAACATCTGTAATGCTTGTGTTCTGAATGGTCCCTCTTAATACTGTATTAGTTGATTTTACAAGCATCTGATTATTATTCCCCGAACCATTAATAAAAATTATATCATTAAAGGCGGGAACCGCACCGGAAGGAGCGTTTATATTAGGAGTTAAATTTGTAACAATAACTAATCCATTACAGTTATTACCATAACGGTCTGTTACTCCGGTGACATTCAGTATAAAACTGCTTCCGGCAACCTGAGTAATTGCCGATATATTAAAGGTTAAATCAACTGGATCCGAATGAATAATTTCTATTCCATTGATCCGATCTGATATACCCCACTGCTCATTCGTAACAATAAGGTTCTTTATCCCTGCCTTAGTATAAACAAAATTGGTCATACTAAAGATATTTTCACCTGCAGATGTAAACTGATACTTATTCCCGTTATCATTCGTAAAGATCCCGTCCCCGCTG
>JAHITG010000483.1 GCA_018817865.1 Spirochaetota bacterium | reverse complement strand
CCGGGATCACCTTGTCCAGGGGCCCTGCCATGTTATAACTTTCTGTGAACATGATGCCCGTAATGGGACATGCTCCGACAGCAACCACCACGATGGGTTTGGGTGCCATCTTGTACAGTTCCTGGACCCTCTTCTTTGCCTTTTTATTGACAATACCGGTCACAAGCAGGACATCCGCATGCTTGATGCTTCCGGTCAGGACCATCCCGAAACGCTCGATATCAAACCGGGGTGTTAAAAGATCAAGGATCTCAATATCACAGTTGTTACAGGCGCTGGCTGCAAGGTGAAAGACCCACAATGATTTCTTGAAACATTTAATTTTTATATCTTTAATAATACCCATGATCAATATCCCATAATAGCTAAAATTATTGATAGAAGAGCAAAGAGATTCATCCATATAAAAAAGAATTTCATGGCTGCTTTTATCTTGACTCGTGGATTTGTATTTCTTACCAGTGTTATTAATAGTATAATTAAGACGATCTTTAATATGCTGCCTAAAATATTCCATCCTGTAAAATCGAATCCCCCCAGGAAGAGGCTGATAACAAAAGAGGGCAGGACAAAGAGCAGGATAAAGCGCGTCAGCTTGATCAGCCCTAAAGGGATCCCGCTGTATTCCGTGATAACGCCTGCAATGATCTCTGTTTCCGCCTCGGCCATGTCAAAGGGGACGAGCGAGAGCTTGGCCTGGATGACCATCATGATCACGATGAACCCTAACGCTCCTGAAAAACTTCCGATAAAGACGCCGGATACGGCCTGCTTTGCAATAAGGTCGCTTAAACTGATACTCATATCACTGCGGATGACCAGGGCCAGGATGGTCAGGAGGAAAGGGAGTTCATAGCTTATTAAAAGTTTGATCTCTCTGGATGCTCCCACAGCGGATAAAGGATTGCCTGATGCCAGTGCCCCGATGATGGTGGTGACTGCCGGTACTGCCAGCAGGTAGATGATGACCAGGAGGTCTCCCCTGAAACCGGAAGAAATATTAAGCGCAGGCAGAAGTATCAGGATCCCGGAGATCACACTGGCCGTAAGAGCCAGGATCGGTGTGGCAAGGAAGACCCTTGCGGATGCATTTTCAGGCACGGTCGTCTCTTTGACGGATAATTTTATCAGGTCATAAAAGGGCTGGAGCAGGGGCGGGCCTTTGCGGAAATGGACCCTTGCCGTCAGTTTCCTGTCGACCCAGGAGAGTATTCCGCCGACAACAGACAGGAACAGAAATCCGGGAAATATTAAGAATTGGAATAAGACTTTAGCCATCTTTACTTTATGATCTCCTCCCATTTATAGTCTTTGATCAGTACGTTATCCGTTAATTTATAAATATGGTTCTCTGCATTCGGTTTTTCATCTGTCTCCTGAATTGCTTTTTCAGGGCAGGCTTTGATAATGGCCTTCAGGTCCGTGCTGTTGCTGATCAGGCAGTATTCAGCTTTAGGAATTACATAATCTACAATATAGTTGGGTATCGTGCCGAAGGGACAGGCCAGTGCGCATGATTTGCATCCTATGCAGAGGTTACCATTCCTCTGAACAAGGCCGTCCTTATTCTTTTCCAGTGCATCTTCGGGACAGACGAGAATACAGGGAGCATCTTCACATTTCCTGCAGGTAGTAAGGAAGAGTGCTTTTTCAATGATGTTGAATATGCTTATATTCTTTTTTGCATCTTTCTCTTCCAGTATGACTCTGCAATCAGCGCATTCTCTGCATTTCATCAGATCTACTAATATCTTTTTCATAAACTATTCTTTATTCCCACACATCGGGAAAATTTTTAACTTTTGAATACTGAAAGACCGGCCCGTCCTTACAGACAAAATAGGGCCCAAAGGCGCAGTGTCCGCATTTGCCCAGCCCGCATGACATATTCCGCTCCATTGACAGATAGATGGATCTATCCGGTACACCTATTTTGAGGCATTTCAAAGTACCGAATTTCATCATAATGGGGGGCCCGCACACAACCGCGATCGTATTTTTTTTATTGATCTTTATTTTATCTAGAAGGACAGTGACCACGCCTGTGGTCTCCTTCCATGACCCGTCTTTTTTATCAACGCTTCGCAGGATCTTTACGCCTGAGCGCTTCCATGCCTGGAACTGACTTTTATATATGATATCTTTCGGTGTCTTTGCCCCGTAACAGAGCATGATCTTTCCATATTTCTTTTTTTCAGCGATCAATGATAACAGGAGGCTCCGTAAAGGGGCCAGTCCGACTCCGCCTCCCAGGATAATAATATCTTTTCCTTCGAATTCTTTTAAAGGATATCCAACACCATAAGGCCCTCGTACGCCGAGTTTAGCTCCTTTTTTCAGTTTATGCAGCCTGGATGTGACATACCCCGCATCCATAACGGTCACTTCCATCTTTTTTTTATTGAACGGGGAAGAAGAAGGAGTAAAAGGGGCTTCACCAAAACCGGGTAATGTGAGTTCAATGAACTGGCCGGTTTCGAATGAAAATTCAGTATTCGGTTTTTGAGGTTTTAAGATATAGCTTTTGATCCCGGGTGATTCATTCTTGATCTGCTCAACTTTTACTTCTATGGGTTTATATAGATCTTTCATTTTTTCAGTGCTTTAATAACCTCATTTTTATCGATTTTTCCTATACAGGTGTCGGTACACCGTCCGCATCCTGTGCAGGCCAGATGGTTGTATTTCTGCGGCCTGTTTATATATTTACATACGTACCGGTTCCTGAACCGTATGAAATGTTTTTCCAGGGGATCCACACCGGCAGCTACTTCTTCAAAGCCCGGATACTGACACGCATCCTGCGTGCGGATCTTTTCTATTTTTTTTGTATTGGGAAGGTCTATTAAGAGGAAGCAGTGGCAGGTGGGACAGCCGGTAACGCAGGCACCGCAGGAGACGCAGGTGGAAGCATATTTCTTCCAGATATTGTCTTTCCTGTCAATAGAGTATTTGATCCATTCGGCAGTCTTTGTTTCGTCGGGAATATTCCGGATCATTTTTTTTAATTTCTTGCTGATCGAGTCCCTCTGCCTCTTCATTTTCTGATTTTCCGAGCCTGAAGCTTCTTTTATGTTATTCAGCTCCTTTTTTATATACTCGAGGAACTCTTCGCCTTTTATGCTTGTCCCTGAAATAATAATGCGGTTACTGATGCGGTTTGCGATCAGGTCGCAGTTCTTTTCCGGATAGGGATTGATATTATAAGTCATACAGTGGCAGGTCTTGTCCAGTTTGTAGCAGTCCGTGCCTATGATAAGCATATTTTCCCTGCGGGCCCGGTAAAAAGGATCAGGATAATCTTCATCCAGGAAGACACTGTCATACAGATCCAGCGCGGCCAGGTCGCATGATTTTGCGCCTATAACGATTATTTTTCCGGCTGAAGGGGTGTCCGTGACCTTTTCTTTTAATAAAAAGAGGAAGTGTTTTAATGAAGTCAATGTCTTTGCATTGTTATAAACGATCTCTTCGGGGTTATTATCTATTAGTTTAAAATCCGTGAATTTTTGTTCGGCAAAGGGGGCATATACAAGATGCTTTTTAGTCAGTTTGTTGAGCAAAGAATTCCAGTCTTTGATATCAATCGAAAGAGACATTTTTCTCCTTATACGATAATATGATCCTTATGATCAGACTATAAATCTTGTACTTATTTTCACAAACAGTATAATAAAAAATTGAAGCAGACAGAAACTTTATTTAGAACATCCCCTGCATGCTCCAAGTTCGCAGATTGAATTTATCAAACTTTATTTTAATGTCAAGTTTAAAATAAAAAAAAGGAAAAAAGGTGCCGGGTCTTAAGGGTCTGTTGCCCAAAGCATAAAAATGTAGCAAGCCCCTTTAGCCCCTAGAAATTGTTCTATGAACAATTTCAGGGAAATAGCCTTGGGAATTTTCTAGAAATTCCCAAGGGGCGCCTTTTTTTATATTAAAGCGGGGCTAAAGCCCCTTGTTACATATAAAATTATATAAAATGTTATTTGGGCAACAGACCCTTAACTTTATCACTTTTATATCTGTATGAATTTTAACAATTTTTTATATAAGTGATAAAGTTAAGGGGTTGTTGCCCAAATGGATATTATTATTAAATAGTGGTAGTCGCAAGCTTCAGCTTGCGTTTAAATATATTGTTTTAGCATTACGCAGGCTATCCCTTCGGGGACAAGCACCCTGCGGCTACCTTAGTTAATTTTATTTAGGCAACACACCCTTAAGACCCGGCACCTTGTATGTATCTGGAAATAGTTTGACTAAGCATTATTATTCATTATTATAAAAATAAAAATAAATAAAATAAGGAAAAGTGTGATAAATTTTGGAGGGGAGATCAAAAAGATTTAACCGGAATTTGCATATCTTCAATACTATATGTTGTTAAATATAAATTTTCAATTATCATTTAAAACAATTCTCCGATTTCTGCGGTCTTATAAAGTAATTCTCTATGCGATATTTTTTCATATTATACTTGCGGTGAATTTAAATTCCGCCTTCATACAGAATAATTTTAATGATGCTTCGGACCTGCAGTATGATCAGCAGGAATCGGAAGTTTATCAGGGGAGTCTGTCCCTCTCACCCCAGGCATTCTGGACCAATTCCATCGATTCGCTTGATACGATCCCTTTTTATCTTTTTGAAGATTCAAGGGGTAACCTGCTTTGCGGGACATTTGTAATGAGCTCTGACGGGAATACATATAAAAGCACTAATGGGGGAGTTACATGGACTAATATCATAGGTACCAGGGCCAACTGCATGATCGAAGCCTCGGACGGGAACCTCTATACAGGCACGGGACAGGGCACGACCCCCGGTAACGGAAGCGTAAAAAAAAGTTATGATCAGGGAAATACATGGTCCAATCTCATCGTTGGAAGCATTCACGGAAGGTCTGTCATGGAGGACAGCAGTCATGCCATATATGCCGGTACGGTCAGAAAGACTGTGACGTATGGCAGCAATAAATTATATATGAGTACCGATTACGGCACCAACTGGACTGTCATCTTTCAGGAAGGGATCTGGGGAAGCGGTTCAGAAGTCTATTTCAACTGGCTCTATGAGATGAAGAACAATAATTTTTTAGCTGCAAAATTAGATTATACAGGTGTCTTTACAACGGGTATTTATCTCTCTTCTAATAAAGGGACGAACTGGAGTCTGGTCTCTTCAACCTCTAATAAAAACTATGCCAGTACGATCATAAAAGCAAGTGATAATAACCTCTATTTATGCGGTACGAACGGGATCATAAAAACAATGGATTGGGGAGTGACCTTTCAGAATGTTTCGGATGAATACTGCAATACTCTTTTGGAGGCCTATAACGGGACTTTTTACAAATTTTATCAGACGAATGTCTGGAAAAGCTATAACAGGGGCGTGTCATGGCAGGAACCTGTTGACCTGATATGGAATGGAACGAATTTTGGTATTTATTTCAGTAAAGCTCTGATCCAGACAGCTGACCGCAGGATCTATGCGGGCGGTTCTTTTGATCTCTCGGTTCCTGCTCCGATCTTTTATACAGGCAATGTTTTAAGCTCCCAGGTCATCTGGACCGTACCGCCATTATATGTAACCGGTTATCTCTCTTTTTCAAAAGTTGAAACATTAAATAACGGGCAAATCCAGTATGAGTTTTCTTACTCGGTTGATAACGGCAACAGCTGGAGTGACTGGAGCAGTCTGACCGATGCTCTTCTGCAGGCAGTCCCCTGTGGCGGTAAAGGAAGAGACCGTTTGAGGATCCGGATAACGATAATGGCGGACAGCCGCACAATAGCTCCGCAAATAGATTATCTCAGGCTGGAGTATATCAGCGGGGAACCGGAAAATCTGGATCAGGTTGTTGTCGCGCCTAACCCGGTCACATTCGGGAAAGGAGAAGGGCAGGTTACTTTTTTTAATTTGACTCCTGTTGTGGACATGAAAGTGTTCAGTGTAGGGGGGGGGAAGGTGGCCCAGATCAATAATATACAATCCTCAGCAGGCAGATATCAATGGGATCTTAAGAATGAGAAAGGGGAATATATAAAAAGCGGTGTTTATATCTGTTATCTGGAAGATCCCCAGGGAAACACAAAGAAATTAAAACTGGTCGTTGTTCAATAAGGTTTAAGGGGTCGGGTCTTGAAATGTTTAAACTCGGGGGTCAAACCTTGAAATGTGAAAATTGTTTCTCAATTTTCACATTTCAAGGTTTGACCCCAAATCATCTATATCTTCAAGAGCTGACCCCTTGACTAATTAAATTTTTAAGATTATTATATAGGATAGTAGATAACAACATTGTAGGGACAAGGCATGCCTTGTCCCTACTTTTTAAAATTTCGAACTATAATGTATTGAGTTTTTTATGCATGAATATGGCGTTACGGAAAGAATAATAGAGATCGTACTTGATAAAATTAAAGAGATTGATGCGCCGGAAGTAAAAAAGATCAATATCGTTCTTGGTAAACTGACCAGTTTCGTGCCGGAGAGTATCGAGCATTATTTCGGATTTTTAAGCAAAAATACTCCTTTAGAGAAGGCCGAACTGAAGTTCATTGCCAAGGACATGGTCTTTCATTGTGAAGACTGCAAAGAAGATTTTAATGAGGACGATATGATCTTTTCCTGTCCGAAATGTAACGGGGAAAATATACAGATCATTTCCGGAAATGAATTTTTTATTGAATCTATAGAGGTGAATGATGGAAAAGATTGAAGTAATGCAGGATGTCCTGTCCGCAAACGAATATATAGCACAGGAGAACAGGAAGCATTTTAAAAAGAAAGGAGCACTGGTGATCAATATCATGTCTTCCCCCGGTTCAGGAAAGACATCGCTGATCATAGAGACGATCAAACGGTTAAAAGACTGGAAGATCGTTGTTATTGAAGGGGATGTAGAAGGAGATGTTGATGCAAAAAAGATAGAAGAGACCGGGATCCCGGCCATTCAGATCAATACATCCGGTGCCTGTCACCTTGATGCCAGGATGATCCATAAAGCACTGCAGAAGATGAATGATGAAAAAGTTGATCTTGTTCTTATTGAGAATGTGGGAAATCTTATCTGTCCCACATCCTATAACCTTGGAGAAGATTATAAAGTCGTGATCCTTTCCCTTCCTGAAGGGGAAGATAAACCGCTGAAGTACCCTCGTATATTTCAGGTGGCTGATCTGCTGGTATTAAATAAGATCGACATGGAAGGGCCGGCTGATTTTAATTTTAAAAATTTTAACAAGATAATCAATAAGGTAAACCCCAAGCTGGAGATGGCTCCCGTCTCCTGTAAATCCGGAAAAGGAATGGATAAATGGATCGACTGGATCAAGGGCGTTCATGCTAAAGATCAGGATTAACGGTATTGTCCAGGGCATCGGATTCAGGCCGTTCATATACAGACTGGCTTCCCAACTGGACCTCAAAGGTACTGTTTTTAATACTTCATCCGGTGTTGAAATAGAAGCCATTGGCCCGGAGAAGGACCTGCAGAAATTCGTTGAAATGATTAAAGAAGATCATCCTCCTGCAGCACAGATCAGGAGCATGGATATCCGGACGATCAGGGATAAGAAGTACTCTTCCTTTACTATTAAAGAGAGCATTCCTGAAAAAGGGATCACCCTTATCTCACCGGATCTGAGCCTCTGTTCTGACTGTTTACAAGAACTCTTTGATGTGAAAGACCCAAGATATCAGTATGCTTTCATAAACTGCACGAACTGCGGACCCCGGTATTCCGTGATCAGAGACCTTCCATATGACCGTCCGGGTACATCCATGAAAAATTTTAAAATGTGTGATTACTGCCATAGACAATATACTGACCCGATGGACAGGCGGTTCCATGCTCAGCCTGTTGCCTGCCCGGAATGCGGCCCTCAGTTGAAGTTGCTGAATAATGATTATTCTGAAGTAAAAGGGGATCCGATCGAAAGAACAAGGGAATTATTATTGAAAGGAAAGATCATTGGAATAAAGGGGATCGGGGGCTTTCATATTGCCTGTGATGCATCCAATAAAAAAGCAATAAACATATTACGAAAACGAAAAGACCGTCCTTCTAAGCCTTTTGCCGTAATGGTTTTATGGGAAAAGCTCTCTACGATCGTTCATTACAATAAGGCGGACACGGATCATTTAAATTCTATTGCCGCCCCTATTCTTATACTTAAGAAGAAAACGGATTCCGTCCTTCCCGGTATTGCGCCGGATAATCCTTACCTGGGCCTCTTTTTACCGTATGCGCCTGTTCATTATCTGCTCATGAACAAAAAGCTTCCAATGATGGTAATGACATCAGGGAATTTCCAGGATGAGCCCATTGCTATAGAAGAGAAGGGCCTGGGCCCTTTATGTGACTATTATTTGACCAATGATCGCCCTATTTTAAACCGTTCTGATGATTCAATTCTGATGCCCCTTGATGAGCTGACTATCATGGCGCGCAGGTCCCGCGGATATGCTCCCTTATCAATGGACCTGCCGGCCGGGAAGGTGTCAGTTCCTACTCTGGGATGCGGGGCTCATTTGAAAGTTACATTTTCACTTTGTAATGGACAGACCCTCTTTCTTTCACCTTATATAGGCAATATGGATAATAAAAAGGCGTTTGATTTTTTTAACGAGACAATAAAGATCTATCAGAAATGGTTCAAGATCGAACCGCAGCTTGTGGCATGTGATCTTCATCCTGATTTTTATACGACCCGGTTTGCCGAGAGTCTCGGCCTGCCTCTTGTCAATGTCCAGCATCATCATGCACATATCGTATCGGTCATGGCAGAGTACGGGATCAATGAACCTGTCATCGGGATCGCTTACGACGGTACCGGTTACGGCCTGGACAAGAATATATGGGGTGGAGAGCTGATCGTTTCCGAGTATCATCAATTCAAACGATACTTCCATTTAAAATATATGCCCTTGCCCGGGGGCGATTCTGCTATTAAACATCCTTTCCGAATTGCTAAAGCTTATCTTCTTTCTTCAGGCATTGATGATAGTATCATTAGAGGATTATCAAAGACAGAAGGGGAAGTGATCACCAGGCAGATAGAGAATAAATTCAATCTTTTTCATACTTCCAGCATGGGCCGTCTTTTTGATTGTGTCAGTGCCATGCTGGGACTTGTGAAGGAAGTGACTTTTGATGCCCAGGCTGCCATGGCCCTGGAGTTTCTCTGCGAAGATAAAAATGGGGTCAATCCAAAAGATGTCTATCCCTATCGATTTGAGGGGGATGAGATAGATGTTGGATTGATCTTAGAAGGTGTTACACAGGATATAAAGAAAAAAGTGGCTCTTTCTATTATTGCATGGAAGTTCCATAATACTGTTATTGAATTTACGATAGATGGCGTAAAGAGAATACATTCTTCTACCGGCATTACAAAGGTGGTTTTATCAGGGGGTGTAATGCAGAACAGGATCATTTTAAGCGGTCTTATCAGAAGATTAAAGGAAGAAAATTTTTTACCCTACGTTCCGGTAAAGCTCCCGGTCAATGACGGATGTATCTCAGCAGGGCAGGTCATTATTGCAAATCATTTCAGGAAAGATCGTAAAGTCTAAAAAAGTTGCCGGCTGAATAATTTTTAATACATTAATAAATAGAAAAAAGATATTTTATTCTATCCATATTTTATTATCTGTTCAACCATTAGAGTTTTGATAATGTACGAAGAAAAAAAAGATAAACAATTAATTGAAATTGTTCTTACAAATGAAAATGTGAATGAAACTATTGCTGATGAGGCATTTAAGGAGATTTACAACAGATATTATAAAAGAATATTTAAACTTCTGCATAATTCTATTGAAAATATAGATGACTGTATGGATTTACTTCAGCAAACATTTCTAAATGTTTATAAAAATTTAAGTAAATATAATAATAAATATGAGTTTTCCACATGGATTTATAGGATTGCAATAAATATTGTGAAAAATTATAAGAGGTCTGCGATGCGGGCAAATGTTTTTCTTAAAGAGTATAAAATATTAAAAATAGATAGTTATAATCCGGATTATGTAAACATTATTTATGAAGAAAAAGCAATAGAGGATCTGCATCATGAAATACAAAAATTACCAAAAAAATTTGGCCTGCCATTACTATTATTTACTACCGGTAAATTAAGTATACATGAAGTAGCAAAAGTTTTCAAAGTCTCTGATAGTGCTGTAAGAAAAAGAATAACCAGGGCACAAGAAATACTTAAAAACAAGATGAAAGGAAAAATCAATGGAAAAGATTGATCAATTGATAGACAGGCTGGATAATACTAAAGTGGAGATTTCGGATGCTATTTACGAGAATATACACCGGGGGATAGAATCCATACGCAGACAGAGAAAGAAGAGGATATTCCCGCAGATAAGCAGGAAAGTGTATATACGGTATGCCCTTACCTTTGCAATACTTTTTATAATAGGGATCACGTATTTTTTCTCATCAGGAGTTTTGGTGAGGGTTGTTCAAAAGAAGGGGTATATGGTGGTGGTCCGAGGGAAGGGAATCCGGGAGAGATTAATAGACGGAAGGATCCGCAGCTTTTCTGACAGAAAACTGGAGACAGGAAGAGACAGCAGTATACTTCTGCAATACGGGAAGCATTTGACAGTCGAACTGAGGGGAGAGAACCGGATAAAGACAGGAAAGATAAAAAGGCTGTTCGGGTATGAAAGGTATGAGTTCTATCTGAGCAAAGGCGATCAGACCTATACGATCGTGCACGGTGATCCGCAATTATTCATATTAACGGAAGAAGTAGAGTTAAGGCATATCGGCACAAGATTTAATATTTCAGCAGACATGAGGGGGACCTGCATAAAAGTACTGGAAGGGGAAGTAGCCATAAAGAGGAATATTAAGAATAAGGGAAAAATAGAGATGTTTCAATATGAGAAGGGAAGTTATGAGAAAGAACTGAAGAGTGTAATGAATAAGGAAGTGAATATCAAAAGGGGAGGGGCTGTCCGCATTGAGAGAGAGACAGATAAAGAGATAGAGAGGATCATTGATGAAGTTATCAGTGAGAAAAAGAGAGTTAATGAAGAAATAATGAACAGGATCAGAAGAAAGATGGTAATAGAAAAGAAGACAGAGGGGAT
>JAHITG010000482.1 GCA_018817865.1 Spirochaetota bacterium | reverse complement strand
CTATTTCTAATAATTTTTTTGCTGTTCCTGACGGTGAATCTTTTTTCATCCTGTGATGGGCTTCAATGATCTCTACATCAAAACCCGAGCTTAAGACCTGTGAAGCCATTTGGGTCAATTTAAAGAGGAGGTTAACCCCAACGCTCATGTTTGGTGAAAAAACGATAGGGATGGAAGCTGATGCTTTTTTCAGCGCCTTCTTCTGAGTCTCATCCATTCCCGTAGTCCCTATTACGAGAGGCTTATTATTTTTATTATCTTTTAAATGCCTGATAGTAGCCTCGGGAGAAGAAAACTCAATTATAACATCTCCTTTTCCTATCACCTCTTTCAGGTCATCCGTAATAAGAACATTATTATGCCCGATCCCGCATAGTTCACCGGAATCTGTTCCCTTGTTGACCTGGTCAACCGCTCCGGTAAGTTCATTTTTGCTGTATTTAACGGCTTCAATTATTTCACGTCCCACCCGGCCGCTTGCTCCTACCACAATGATCTTTACTGACATGGCATGCTCCTTGAATTCTTGATACTTTTTACTGCTGATCAAGGCTGTTTAAGACCTTAAAATAGTCATCTATCAGCTTCTTATACTCCATTGGATATTTATCTATATGCTGATAATAATATATTTTACTTTTGTATTCAACTTTTTCTTTTTCAAGTTCTGAGGGAGGCTGAACTTCATAGGCCTTAGCTGTTTCCGATTCCCTCTTTTTTGACTTATCTTCCACATGGAGGGACCTTTCGCTGTCCAGCAGTCGTTTCAAGACCTGTTTCTGCTTTTTTATCACATCCTTGTCAATCTTTTTCGACTCAAGGCTCTTTTTAACCTCATTCATCTCTTTTGCGGCACTGCCCAGGTCTCCCAGAAGTTTGTCTGCCTGCTTATAATTGTTCAGAAAATTCTCAAGGTTCTTTTTTATCATCTCCTGCTGAAAGGCCAGTTCTTCCAGATATTCCTGCGTTTCGGTGCTCATCTTGCTCTTCCCGGTCTGGCCCTCAAGCCTCTGGGTCATTTCATTCAACTTCTCCTGGGCGCCGGCGATCTGGTTCAACGAGTCTCCCATTCCCTGAGAGGCCTGCATCTCCATCTGGTCCTTAAAATCCTCCTTCAGCTTTAAAAGCTCCCTTAGAATAATATTGTTCTCCATAAGGGACTTGGCCAGATGTGTGGTCGTATCATAAGTCCGTTTTTCTCCAAGATAGGTTCTTGCATTAGCAAGCGAATCTCCAATTGTTTCAAACTTTTTAAAAAATTCAGGGGAGATGATCAAAGAGACTTTGGTCTGCTCCTCCATGTTCTTTCCGATGGTTCTGATATTCCGCTCCAGGAAGATAAGGTCCTCGGCGATCTCAGCGTAATCATCAACGTCATACAGCTGAGAAGAACGCTCCCGGATCAGAAAAAAATTTTCAAGGATCTTTAATTTATACTGCATTTTTTCATGATAGAGTTCTACTTTCTCAGATGCTTTCAGCATATTAAAAATGGTCTCATCAAATATATTTAAAAGTTTTGTTATATCCATCTGCTGAGACTGCATCTGCATTTTTGAAAAATTCTTGCTCATGGAATTTAATTTTGAGATGATCTTCTTCTGGTCTTTGGCTGATTTGGACAGCTCACTCTTCTCCAGCGAATTAATGGACTGGTCAAAATCTTTTTCTATATTCTGCTTATCCATACTCTCATTTGCCTGCTTTACGCCATCTTTCAGGTCGGAACCTTCCTGCTCCAGTTCTTTGCCAAACTGCTTCATCTCCTTCTGCAGCTGATCATACATCTGTTTTAATTGTTCCTGTTTTGCTTTCAACTGGTTACTGTCGGTTTTTTCCTTGGATGTACCGGCTTTCTTCTGAAGGGTCTCATTTAAAAGCTCAGACTGTTTTTTTATCAGTTCATCAGCAACTTTTTTCAATCCCTCCATCCGCTTTTTGTTCTTTAGATCTTTCAGCATTTCCAGGGTCTTTTCTAGCCTCTTTAATATCTTCTCCTGGGTCAATTTCTGAGAGAGAACATTCCTCTTTACCTGGGACAGGTTAATATTCTTTAATGCCTGGTTCAATTTCTGCAGAGATTCCTCGATTTGTTTATCTCCCACTTCCTTTAAAAGTTTTTGTATTGCATCCATCTTTTTGATAATATCAAGAGAGAAAAGATCCTTCTTCTTCATCAGCTCCTGTGATTGGCTGATCTTCTCGGTCAGCTTCTGAATAGACTCGGAGATCTTCTGCTGATTCTCTTTCATCTGCTCCATCTCCTTCTTCATTATAAAGGAGAGCTCATTCTTTCCTTCCATATCCTGGAGCAATTTACCGGTATCGTTATATATCTCTTTCTGTTTTTCCAATATGCTCTCGACTGTCTCATACTGCTGTGAATGTTCTTTATTGACCTGCCTGTACATTTCATCCATAGTAGGGAATTTAATAATATATTTTTTTGAGACCGCAATGTGGTCTTTTGCCGGCTTGTACCCGTCATAGGCCCGGGCATAATACTCTACCATATCTCCCGGGATAAAATTGAGATCATTCAGGTCCCAGATATATTTATGGTCAATATAGGGACTACCCGGGATATTGAAATCGATCTCTTTCCATTCTGTTTTTGTATCTACGAATGCTTTTTTAACCCTGAAGAGGAGCTTCAGATCATTAACGGCATAATCATCCCTGGCCAATATCTCAAGGGGCAGGATCGGGTTGTCACTGAGCGTAACATCCCTTCCCGGATTTACGATCTCGACATCGGGAGGGTTGTCTTTGATAGCGATCACGGAATAATTCACAGGAGAGCTGTTTGTATTATTATTCTCATCTTTAAATTTCAGATAATATCTTCCGGATGTAAAAAGCATGAAACGGCCTGAAAAGGAATCATCCGAAACGGAGAGATCGATCCTTCTGTTATTATAGTAGAGGGATGCCCTCTTCAGGTTATTGTTCACTCTGCCTGATATCTTGATAACCGCTCTTTCTACTGCTTCCACATTACCGTTGTCCTCTATAATTTTAGGTTTCAGCCTGGTATAGTGGGGATGGATAACCACTAATTTCATGCTCGTAACGATCGGTTCTTTGACTACATTGATCTTATATTCCGGCGTCTTGATCGGGATATTATCCCTGGTCTGAATGGTTTCCCCGTAATAAGCAAAGTTATCATAAACACTTTTTAGAAGGTAATCGTAGATATATATGTCATTGGTAGCAATATTTGTTTTTTTACTTAATGCGAGTTTTTCACGGATAATATTGTTCTCATTCTGCAGAACCAGGAAAGCCTCTTTTACTTTCCCGAAAGAAGTTAACCTTATTTTTACATCCCTTCCTTCCAGGATCCTGATATTTCCCGGCCAGATCTCCTGTTTTGCGAGCTTGTGACTGTATTTGATCCTGAATTCGGGATTGATGAACCTGTTGAAACTAATGGAATAATTATAAGAGAGTATTGTGGAATAAAGTATAAAAAAAAGAAGAGTTGAAATGAAAAAGAAATAATTATTCTTCAGTTTCTGATTATCAACCAGCGAGGAGAAATGGACTTTCAGCAGATTTGAAAAGGCCTGTTTGAAGAGACCTGAAAGATATTCATCTTTATACTCTTTAGAACCCTGAAGCTCATAACTGCTGATAATAGTGTCATTAAACCGGTGCCTGTCTTCTATCTGGATCAAAAGTGATCTTCTGTCGATCTCCTTTATGATATGATAGTGATAAATTCCCCTCCTGCCGGAAAAGAAGAGGAAACCGATCAGGTTCAAATAGCGGAAGAAAATATTAAAATTAAGGATATTATCAATAAGAGCAAAAAGGAAGAACCATATCCCCAGAATAAGAAACAGCTCTGTAAATGCATAAAAGAGGGCCAGCAGAAAATACTTCCAGTAAAATTCATCTACCCGTTTATTAAAACTTATAAATGCCATTATAGCAATATATTAATATCATAATTATTGTCAAATTATTTAACAACATATCTTAAAAACCACCTGTTGGGAAAATTTCAAAAGTGCACTATTTAAAGCTGAAAAGTGCATTCTGTTTTAATGCACTTTTCAGCTTTATTTG
>JAHITG010000481.1 GCA_018817865.1 Spirochaetota bacterium | reverse complement strand
TGGCCTTCCCATCAAGTCGCCCATAATCTTGCGGGCATGCTTTCTCATTTTAATTACTTTCTTACCCACATCCATTCCAAATTTTGCAACTACTCCCATTATATTCCTCTCAGCTTTGGGAGCATCAGGCCCGACCAGAAAATCAGGACCGCCCAGAAAGAAAAAATGGAGGATGTGATCTTCGAACATAAACATGTTGTATACCAATTCTCTGATCTTTTTAGCTGTTGGAGTCGGTTCAATATTAAAAAGACTGTCTAAAGCCTTTGTAGATGCCATATGATGCGCAGTCGGGCAGACTCCGCAAATTTTACTGGTAATACGGGGCATCTCTTCGGCAGGACGGCCTTCACAGAACTTCTCAAAACCCCTGAATTCCGGTACCTGGAAAAAGGCATTTTCCACATCTCCTTTATCATCCAGGAAGATCGATATCTTGCCATGACCCTCCAGTCTTGTTATCGGATCTATCGTAATCACTTTCGCCATTTTCTCCTCCTATCCTAAACTCATTTATTCTCTTATCACTTTTTGATCTTAATATTTTTTCCTAATATGGAAGCTGGCAGACTGTATCGATAAAAGAGACCTGCCGGATCGACTATCGTATCCATAATAGCATCTATCTCCTGTTCATCATTTGTATCTATTATAGAGCTTATAGCTGATGATGCTTTAGACCCCGACTCCATAACATTATCCGTGGGCCCGAAACAGCCGCGGCACGGCATATTAGCATTGATACAGGATGACTCACATCCTGTTCTCGTAGAGATACCCAGGCATATTACGCCCTGCTGGAGAAAACAGTCTCCATTATCCATTATCTCATAAGGTCTTTTGAATTCTTTAATACTTAATTTATCAGGTTTACTCTCCTGTCTCGGGCAATCTTTACAGAGTGACTTATTAGGCGTTAATATCGATCCCTTGGGCGGTAACGCTCCTTTTAATAAAGCTACAATAGCATTTTTTACAACATCAGGAACAGGCGGACATCCCGGAATATAATAATCCACATCGATCACCTGGTTCAATGCGTATACCCTGTCATAAAATTCAGGAAGTTCTAACTCTTTACCTTCTACTGTTGTTTTCATCTTTGGAAGTTTTTTTTCGGGATTGACAGTGGATTCGGATTCAATATATGCACGGTCAAGTATGGATTCTTTTTTATAGAAGTTGGCCAGTCCCGGCACTCCGCCTAAATGGGAGCAGGCTCCGTAAGCAATGACATATATTGATTTTTTTCTCAATAATTTTACCAGTTCTTCCTGTTCGGAAGTTCTGATCGCGCCGTTTATAAAGCTGACAGTGATCTCCTTATCAGCAAGTTTTCTTACATCTTCATATTTAAAATCCATTGCAACCGGCATTAAAACCATATCGACCGCAGTGAGGACCTTTATTACCGCTTCATTAAGATCAACCAGTGATTCCTCGCAACCTCCGCAGGAAGCGCACCAGTAAAACGCTGCTTTTGGTTTATCCATGACCTACCTCCAATTACTCCTTTAACTCCGTTAACTATGTTAACGAAATAATACTCTACAGTATTTGCTCTATCTCTTCAGTTTCATTATTATCTAATGTCTCAGTAACACTTTCTGGTGTGGTTTCAGAACCCTGCTCGACAGTCTCTGCAACTTCAGATGAAAATAATGTGTCTGCTTTATAATCCAACGGGCCTAATTTCTGCACATTTTCATACATCTCATTGACTACTTTAATGAATCTATCAGCTTCACTGGCTGAGACCCATTCCAGTTTAAACCGATCTCCTTCGACACCAAGCTGATCCAGTATCTTTTGCAATAATTTTGCCCTTCGAAGTGCCTTATAATTACCTTCTTTGTAGTGGCAATCACCGGGATGGCAGCCCATTATCATAACACCGTCTGCTCCCTGATGAAAGGCCTGCAGAATGAATTGAGGATCAACACGTCCGCTGCACATGACCCTGATAAGCTTTATACCTGCTGGATACTTGGCCCGTTTCATGCCTGCCCCGTCAGCAGCAGCATAGGAACACCAGTTACATACGAAAATAACGATCTTTGGTTTAAAATCCATATTATAGGACCTCCCGTATTTCTGTTAATATCTGATCATCTTTAAAATGTTTTGCCGTGATACATCCTGAAGGGCACCCTGCAACACAGGTACCGCATCCAACACAAAGAACCTCCTCAATAACAGATACCTGCTTCTCTTTGTCAAAGCTGATAGCCTTATAGGGGCATAGGGAGTTGCAGACTTTACAGGCTCCGCATAGGTCTTCGTTTATTACAGCTGTTATTGACTCCAGCTCCATCTTTTCTCCAGGCTGAAGAACTGAAAGCACTTTTGCTGCGGCAGAGGCTGCATGAGATGTCGATTCAGCAACATCTTTAGGAGACTGAGCAGTGCCGGCCAGATAAATACCTTTTATTTCGGTACCGGATGGATTGATCCTGACATGTTCTTCCTTGAAGAACTTATATTCACCTTCTGATATCTCAAGGATCTCAGCCAGTTCTTTATTGGTAGAAGGAGGTACCAGCGGTAACATCAGAATAACCATGTCCGCCTGGATAGTCTCGCTGCCGGCTTTTATTTTGACCTGCTTACCTTTTTTACTGAATTCTATTTTCTCCGTATCATCAACACGGATCAATCCGGTCTCTTTGGAGATACTGTTAAAAAATTTCATATCATATTTTGTATTTAATGTAAATTCTTTATATATATGATGGATCTTGGCGGTTTCAATTTTAGAGCGGATCATCTTATTATATTTAAAAGCAGCCATACAGCAAACGGAAGAACAGAGTTCATTCTCTTTTTCTTTGCTGCTTCGGCCTCCGGCACAATGAATTATAGCAAATGACTGAGGTACACTGCCGTCATCCAGTTTGATCTCCCCTGACGTAGGCCCTGTCTGGGCGATAAGGCGTTCAAATTCAAAATTAGAGTAGATCCTTTCATTTATACCGGATTCATCTTTAAAACCGGATAATTTAGATTCCAGGAATTTCATTTTATCAAAGCTGGTATGACCTGTCGCTACAATAATGGCACCTGCATTGATCTTTATCTCTTCATCTTTCTGGGTGAATTCCATGGCTCCCAAAGTACAAGCTTCAACGCATTTATTGCATTCCTGGCCTTTCAATTTCAGACAGTGCTCTTTATCCACTGCTGCCACAAACGGTAAAGCACCCTGATAAGGGACATACACTGCTTTTCTTGTATTCAGGTTTTCATTATACTCATTTGGTACCGTAACCGGACATACTTCAAAACAGAGAGCGCATCCGAAACAGGCTGTTTCACTGACATACCTGGCATTTTTTTGAATAGTTACTTCGAAATTTCCCGCAAATCCTTTAACTTCTTTAACCTGAGAAAGGGTAAATAACTGTATATTATCATTATGAATGATCTCATCCATTTTTGGTTCCATCATACAGGTAGCACACTCAAGATTGGGATACAGCTCTTCCTGACGGGTAACCATTCCGCCAATATTAGGATTCTTCTCAACTAAAAAGACTTTTCTGTTCTTATGAGCCAGCAGAAGAGCGGCTTCGATCCCGGCTACACCGGCTCCGATCACTACGGCATCCGGATTGGTAACGATCTCATTTTTTCTTAAGGGTTCCTGTAATAGCAGTCTTTCAAAAGAGGCTTTTACCATCTTTTTAGCTTTTTCCAAAGCTTCAGCCGGATCTTCGGTCACATAAGCGCACTGCTCTCTAATATTGACCATAGCAATAAGATACGGATTGAGATCACTCTCCCGGGCTACTTTCTGAAAAGTGACTTCATGCTGTTTTGGTGAACACCCGACGATCAAAAGATGGGAAAGTTTGTTTTCCTTGATCTTATCACCTAAAAATTTTTGCCCGTCTGCTGAGCATAATAACTTGTGGGTATCTATTAATTTAATACTGTCAGATAAAGAGGATACATACTCTTTTAACTTTTCATAGTCCACTGTTTTAGTGATATTTTCACCGCAATTACATAAGAAAGCGCCTATTTGAGCCATCTGAAGTACCTCCCATTAGGAATATTAATCATATGTTAATGTAGAAAATAAATAAAGAGTTTTAATAATTGAAAGCATTAGCATATTCTATTATCGTATTTTTTCACTAATTTTCTTAATTAATTTTCAATATTTAAAAAAAATATCGTAAAATTGGGATATCTCAATTTATAAAGTATGGCTCTTTACAGTTGTATATTTTCTAAAATATACATATTGATAGTATAATACAAATAAAAATTCTGTCTATTTTATTTTACGGACGCGGATGGACCTCTTCTGTAAATCCATCCATAGTAACATATCCATAGACTAACGGCGGAATTGAAACCGGCTCTTTTGAAAATTTAAATGCCTCTTTTAATTTATTTTTAGCTTTTTCCAGCTTATCTTTATCGTTTGCATGGATGGTTAATATCGATTCATCCTTTTTAACCTTATCGCCCAGTTTTTTATGAAGTGTATACCCTACTCCATAGTCCAGTTTGGATTCCATGGTCTCTCTGCCGGCACCCAGAAGTACGGAACTGATCCCGATGGTTAACGCATCCATATCGCTGATATAACCGGATTCCGGGGATCTCAATTCTTCTTTAATTGAGGCTCCCGGAAAAAGTGAATAATCTTCGATGACACCGGGATCTCCTTTTTGACCTTTGATCATTCCTTCTAATTTCTCAAGTGCTTTTCCGGAATGGATCATTTTTTGTACGATATTCCTGGCATCTTCCTGGTTTTTAGCTATCTTACTCATTACAAGCATTCTGGAACTGTGCAATATCACCAGTTCTGTAATATCGGAAGGCCCTTTTCCTTTTAGGATCTCTATCGCTTGTATCATTTCCAGAGAATTCCCAACAGCGTTACCCAGAGGCTGATTCATATCAGTAATATAAGAAAACATCGCTTTTTTTAAATTAACGCCTATTTCAACCATTGATAAGGCCAGAGCAATGGAATCTTCCAATTTCTGCATAAAAGCGCCTTTTCCTGTCTTTACATCCAGAAGCAGTGCATCCATTCCTTCTGCCAGTTTTTTACTCATGATACTGCCTGAGATCAGGTCAATACTATCCACGGTTGCTGTTACATCCCTTAAAGAGTACATCTTTTTATCAGCCGGGGCAATATCTTCTGTCTGGCCCATTATCACGACTCCCACATCTGTCAGGTTCTTTTTTATCAGTGTCTGATCAATAACAACCGTATAACCGGGAATAGACTCAAGTTTATCAAGTGTCCCTCCTGTATGACCCAATCCTCTTCCGGACATCATAGGAACGATGCCGCCGGCGGCGGCCACAATAGGAGCCAGGGATAAAGAAGGCCCATCCCCTACTCCACCGGTAGAATGTTTATCCACTTTTATCCCCTTTATCGAAGAAAGATCAATAGTAGTTCCTGAATGAAGCATTTCTGAAGTTAATGCGGCTCTCTCTTTCCCGGTCATTTTCCTGAACCAGACAGCCATTAAAAAGGCTGACATCTGATAGTCCGGCAAAGTTCCTTCGGTGTAGGATCTTACCATGAAAGATATCTCTTCCGGAGTAAGTTCATTCCCATTTCTCTTTTTATAAATTATATCATATACCCGCATAATATACCTCCGGAAAATTATGAATTCCGTTATGTATAGAGATATTTAACAACAACAACTTTATTCTTCTTACCATTATATACCAGACCGCTATCCCAATATTCCAATGCAGCAAATAATGAATTACCTCCGTCGTCTTCACTCGAATCAACATTTTTATACTGAATATACTTCAGCATCTCTTCCATATTCCCTTTTTTAAGGGCTTCATTACGCTTTTTGTTGAATTCATTCCAGTCATCCATATTCAGGAACCCTTCACCTTCATCTTCAACAATAACTTTAAATAGTGTTTTATTGGTCATCTGCCATATCTTTACTTTTTTATTCTTGTTGTTTTTATTACCATGTTTGATCGCATTCTTTAAGATCTCTGCTACCTGTTCTTCCAAAATAGTGATCGGGAAGGTTTTATTGATCAATGCTACACTGGCCACCAGTATCTTTGCGATATTCCTGATCTGCGCGATATCCGATGGAAACTCTAAATACTCAGTCTCAGACACATCCCATAAGGGGGAATGATCATCTACAACTATCTGATAAGATGATTTATAACTTTGAATAAAGTGGTGGTAGATTATCTCCTTTAAAAGACGATAATTCTGGTTAAGCAGGATATAATTTGCAAAGAACAGGGTCAAGGTGTTCTTTTCTTTCCATTTTTCAATGGAAAAAAAATTAGTATCTGAAAAAGCGATAATATTGGAAAACAGCTCTTTCACGACACCTAAAAGTCGATAATAATGACCGTTCAAGAACTGCCGCATGCTGTTAAAGTTAATTTCTATATTATTTAAAAAATCACTGCATTTATCACAGGACATCAGTGTCGTAAAAGTTAATTCACGGTATTGGTTATCATTCATTAAAGTTTTACAGTACACTTGAGTCTCATTTAAAATGATCTTTAATTTTTTAATGATACTCTGTAATCGTTCCTGGTTTTCTAACATTAATGTACTACCTGTAATATTATACTAATACAAATTTTAAAATGAGGCCATTGGCGCATCAATTAAGATAATTAATTATATAATAAATATATACCATAGTCAAATAATTCTTAAATAGAGACAGTAAATTATAATTCAGGTCGAGGTGCACCGATATAATAACCCTGTACAAAATCTACTTTTAATGATTTAACTTTCAGATATACCGCTTTTGTATAAACGAATTCCGCTACAGTCTTGATCTTCAGCTTTTTTGAAAAGCTCACAATACTTTGCACAATAGCTTCGGCGCTTTTATCCTTGTGAATATTCATGATAAGAGATGAATCTATTTTCAAATAATCTACATTTAACTGCAATATATGCTGAAAATTTGAATAGCCCATACCAAAATCATCAATAGCGATCCTGCAGCCGAATTTTTTCAATTCTTTGATAAACTGAGAGACTTCACTGTAATTCTCAATACTCTCTGATTCCAGGATCTCAAAAATTATCCGTTTTCCCAGGTCATTACCCTTGATCAGTTTTTTTATATATGCCACTGTGTATTTGTTAAGGATATCCTCTGAAGAAAGGTTTATTGAAAACAATAGTTTATTATCTCTAAATACATCGACTGCTTTTTTGATCATCATTCTGGTAATATATGTACAGAGTTTTGCATTTTTTGCAATATCAATGAAGAGGGATGGATTAATGATCTTTCCTTTTTTTTCGACGATTCTGGCTAAACATTCGTATTTCTCTATTTTTTTATTTTTCAAGTTTAAAATAGGCTGAAAATATGGAATGACCTTGTTCTCGGTAATTGCTTTTTTAAGCCGTCTGACCCATAAAAGATTATTTTCATACTCTTTAAAGAGTCTCATTGATTTATCAAAAAACATGTAATTCTTTTTTTTCTTCTTGGCAAATTTCAATGCCATATCGCTGTTCTCCAGTATATTCTTCTTACCGGTAGCAATACCAATAGTAATATTGACGGTGATCTCATTCTCCTTTATTTTAAAAAATTTATGAGTGATCGTTGTAGTAAGGTATACTGCCAGTTCCCTGAGCCGGTTTTCTGACAGTTCTGTCTTGGTCAGAACAGAATATTCATCTGCATGGACACGATATATCTTAAAATGATTTTCCGGTAAAATAGCTTTCAGTTTTTTAGCTACTTCAACAAGAAGAAAATCTCCGATAGGATGTCCGAAAAAATCATTGATCTCTTTAAAATTATCAATATTGATAAGGAATAGCTGGGGATTGTCTATCTTATTAATGTCGCTAATCAATTGAAACCTGTTTGGCAGATGGGTCAAGGGATCCGTATTCAGTTTCTTTTTCATAATAAGCTCATTCTTCTCTTTTCTATCCTCGTAAATATATGTAAACAATATAATAATTATGAAACTGAAAAAAGCCTGCCTTACCATGATTAAAGAGTACGGTAATCGAATTGATCCGAACAAATGTAACAATGTGATTATAAACAAACTAAAGGTATAAATGACTATCCAAATAAATCCGGTTCTTTTTCCTTTCAAGAAGAGGGCAATAACGGGAAAGAAAAAAACCCACAGAATACCGGTATTATTAATACCTCCGGTAAAATAAAGAATGGAAACAAGAATTATACTATTGATCAGTATAACGCTTCCCGACACACGACTATTTTTCGTTATTTTAAAATATAGAATATTAAAGATCAATATGATAATCAGGCCGGCTTCTAATAAGGTCAGGGTATTATTCTTTATCAATAAATTAATAGTCCCGTTTATAAACAGCATTATAATACCAAGAAATGAATAGATATATATGGAGTTTTCCTGCAGCGTCACCTCAGATCTTTCATTTTTTAAATCGAGGTTGGATGAAATATAATTTTTCCAGACCTTTTTAATAAATAATTTTATTTTCATAATAATATTTAGTGAAAAAATTAATACTGGTTTATATTTAAAATTTTATGGCATTAATTATAGAGAAATCATTCTTTTCAATATCATCTTCAATAATATTATTATACTCATCTCATACTTTAAATTCAAAATTTGTTAATAGTTTAAATTCCGGGAAAAATTCAGATAATATTCTATAATCATTCCAGTCATTCATTTTTAGCTGATAAAAGAGTATTAAGAATGTTCAACATGAACAGGCTATATAGGATGATCAATATCCTGCTGATGGAAAAGGCATCTCTTTTATTAAAACAGATTTCATTAGTTCTAATAAACAAAATTTCTACCGAAGGTCAAGAAGTTTAATTTTTCTATTTATTGCAGATCAGATATATTTACTATATTGTTCATATATCATATCAGCTAATCCGAATTTACCGGTTTTTGCCATCTGTCCGGAATACTCATGATACAACATATCACTAAAAATATTTTCCGCCGGATTCTCCTGTATCAGCCTGTATTTATTAATATTTTTTCTCATTTCTTTGAACATCATATTAATAAATAATGCTTCCATTTGCCTGGAGACCTCACGCAATTGTTTCTTTTCAACTTCTTTATCAAGCAGACTCTGAAACACGGAACTGTCTTTCCCTTTAAAATTATTTTTTACTTTGATCTTTTCAAGACTTAAAGTCTCGTATAGAAAACGCGGATCGATAGAAGTTAAATCATTCATTATAAAATTACACCCCTAATTATATGTTTTTTTCATAACCTCAATTAACGACAATATCTGCAAAAAGAGCACCTGCTTTTTTTAAACTATACAGGATCGAAATGATATCTTCTGTTTTTGCACCCAGTTTATTCAAGCCATCTATTAATGATTGTATATCAGAAGATTCATCAAGATAAAATACATTTTTTGCTTCATCCTGTTTCAGGTTTCTATTTATGACTATATCAATATTTTTATACGAAACTGCAGATTCAAGCAATTTTATATCACCGCTTATTACAATAACACCGGAATTTTTATTTATTACTATCCGAGCCGTTGTTTCCGGTACGACCTCAAGATTTTCTATTTTAGAGATCAGTTCTGAAATATTTTTCCTGTGATCATCTGTAAGATTTATCTCAATGATCTTATTATTTATTACTTCGATCTGTAACTCGGAAAAATTTTCAATGATGATATCCCTGATCTTAATAACAGTATTAAAATCCGGCGAATTGAGAGTAAATATAAGTTTATTGTTCTTAATTATATCTGAACTAAAATCCTGAGCTAAAACTGCTCCGGAGGGAATTATTCCGCTCGCCTGGTTTTTTTTTGTTCCATCAGATACACTGATAACGCCCTCAGCCACGGCATACGTTTTATTATCCATTCCTTTCATGGGAGCCTGAAGCAGCATGCCTCCGGCTATATTTCTTGAATCTCCCATGGAAGCAACCCCAACATCAATTTTTTCTCCTGCTTTTACATTGGGAGGTAATTTTGAAGTTATAAATACTAATGCATTATTTTTTGAATTTAACTGGACATCATCCAGATCTATCCCCAAATTGTTCAGTATCCTGGTCAATATAATTTGTGAAACATTGAATTTTTTCGAGTCACCCGTACCATTCAGTCCCGTAACCAGCCCGTATCCCATTATTGAATTTTCATTTAATCCTTCTACTGAGACGAGATTCTTTACTTTTACATTGATCTGTCCATACACATTACAGCAAAAAAATAAAACAGCTATTATAATAAATATCCATTTTTTCATTTTACTACCTCAGCCAGTTGATCAGATATTATCCTGCATTTTAACAGCTGATCAAAACTATTCTGTATAATTATATCTTCGGAATTTAATTTTTTTTTAACAGTGCCTCTGTCAAAAAACCTGATATGATTACTATTATATACGATCTTTATAGATTGCCCTATTTTCAGTTTTACTGATTTATCCGGGATCTTTTTATAATGGATAAGGTTAATCCGTACCGTGATGATCCTGCTCTCGGATTTATTAAAAAAATCAGATATTCTGATCTGAATTGTAAGGTCTTTACGCGGGGATATATTCTCCTTATCCATTATTCTGATCTCATATAGATCATATTCAGGCATATCTGACAGATCGATCTGATGTATCAGAATATCATTATTTTCAATGTTGAATTTTAATTTCATGAAGTCGAATATCTTGTTCTCTATTGAAAACCTGATATTTCTGTTATCAGATACAAGAGATGCTGCCGGAAGAATGATCAATAGAATTACTGATAAAATTTTTTTAATCATAATTACTCATTTAAGGAACACAAACACAGGATCAAAGAGATCCTGTGTTTGTGCAGGCCTGTTAAAATTTATATTTTACAGCTATCGTTTCATTGCAATAGCTGTAGCCAGCATGGAATCAGAAGTTGTGACTGATTTTGAATTAACTTCATAAGCTCTCTGTGCAACGATCATATCAACCATTTCATCCACAAGATTAACATTAGACATTTCCAGAAATCCCTGATGGACCTTTCCTAATCCTTCATAGGATGGTGGCCCTTCAATTGGGTCTCCGGATGCCATGGTCGTTTTAAAGAGACTTCCCCCGATCGCTTTTAATCCGGCAGGATTAACAAACCTGGTAATATTGATCTGACCAACTTCGATTATCTCATCACTTCCCGCCACTTTTGTAAACACACGACCGTCTTCCGAAATAGAGACATCACTGCGTATAAATCCTTCCGGTAATATTATCTCAGGATCAAGAAAATACCCGTTAGAATTTACAAACTGTCCGTTGCTGTCAACTTTAAATGCACCGTCTCGTGTATATGCTTCTGTCCCGTCTATCAACCGCACTTTAAAGAATCCTTCTCCTTCTATTGCCATATCAAAAGGATTCTCTGTCTGTTTCAAAGAACCCTGGGCAAACATTTTCTGTGTGGCAGATACTTTTACGCCATGTCCCACTTCAACTCCGGTCGGTACGACCGTTACATTTGTTGCCGGTGTTCCCGCTATTTTAAGATTATGATACAGAAGATCTTCAAAATCAGCACGGTTCTTTTTAAAGCCCGTTGTATTCACATTGGAAAGATTGTTTGAAATAGTATCAATATGAAACTGCTGACCGATCATTCCTGTTGCTGCTGTCCATAATGAACGCATCATAACACTTCACCTCCTTTAAGCTTTCGCCATTTCATTTATTAATTTACTTAATGCCATATCGTGAGATGTAACGGACTTTGAATTTGCTTCATAAGCCCTTTGCACCTCTATCATTTCTACCATCTCTTGAACTATATTTGCATTTGAATTTTCAAGAAATCCCTGCCGGATCTTCGGCATTACATTCGGGGTAACAGGGGGGCCCGAATAGTCCGTTTCTCTATAAAAACTGTTTCCTTCTTTTTTTAGTTCTCTCAGTTCACGAAATTGAACTATTTTCAAAGTATCTACGATACCTGCATTCTGCCAGCCGTTTTCCTGATTGGAAACAACCGGCCTGTTGCTTAAGTCCTGATTAGCCTGTATTTCGCCTTTTTCAGATACCAGAAAATTATTTTTCTGGACTTTTATGGGGCCATTTTCTCCCATGACATTAAATCCGTCTTTTGTCACTAAAAAGCTGTCATTATTCAGAAAAAAACTGCCATTTCTCGTATATCGATCTCCCTTATCAGTCTGTATAGTAAAAAAGCCGTTTCCTTCAATGGCAAGATCGAACTGATTTTCGGTCTGCTTTAATCCACCCTGGGCATGATCGGTATACACTTCATTAACCTCTACCCCTGTGCCTATCTTTCCCACATACGGCATCTTGTCATAACTGCCCAACGGGAATTTTACTACACCATCATCATTGGTTCTTCTTAAAAGCATTTCAGGAAAATTTTTAAATATAGTAATATCTTTTTTATATCCTGTTTTATCTACATTGGCTAAATTATTCGCTACTACATCCATACGGTATGTTTGAGAAAGCATACCGGCTGCTCCTGTATATAATCCTCTTATCATTATAATACCTCCTTACTGATCAGACTTTATCCTCTTAATATCAGCCCCTAATTTCTGTAATTTATCTTCCATATTCTCATATCCGCGGTCAATATGATATATTCTGTCTACAATTGTCTCATTTTTTGCTATCAGACCAGCCAGAACCAGAGCTGCTCCCCCCCTCAAATCTGATGCCATTACCTTGGTTCCATTAAGTCTTGATCCGCCCTTAATAATGACCATGTGATCATCTATTTCAATTTCAGCTCCCATCCGGATCAATTCCGGAATATAAGCGAAACGATTTTCAAAAATAGTCTCATTGATCACGCTGATACCTTTAATCTTTGTTAATAGAGGTGTTAATAAAGGATGAAGATCTGTGGGAAATCCGGGGTATGGAAGTGTCTTTAAATAAACACCCTTTAGATTTGAAATTTTTTTAATTTTTACACTATTATTGCTTACTTCCAATTGAACTCCGATCTCTTCCAAAATCCTTATCAATGACCGGATATGATCGACATTCATATTCTTTATTGTTATTGGACTCTCTGAAATTACTCCTGCCATTAAGTAAGTGCCGGACTCGATCCTGTCTGGAATGACCGTATATTGAACCGGTTTTAATTTTTGTATACCCTGAATAGTTAATGTGTCAGTATTCTTCCCCTCTATTCGAGCTCCCATCTTTATTAAAAAATTTATTAATTCTTCCACTTCCGGTTCTAAAGCTGCATTCTTAATTACAGTGGTTCCTTTTGCTAGAACAGCTCCCATTAGAATATTAGCAGTTGCGCCAACGCTGATCTTTGGAAATGTGATCTCTGTTCCTTTCAATCCTTTTGTCGTAGCATGAATAAATCCGTCTTCTATTTTAATCGTTGCTCCCAGTTTCTCCATGGCATCGATATGCAGATTAACGGGCCTGGGGCCGATAGCGCAACCACCGGGTAAGGAGACCATGGCCTTTCCAAGCCGCGCTAAAAGCGGGCCCAGTACATAGATAGAAGCACGCATGGTCTTCACAAGGTCATAAGGAGCCTTATGCGTCGTTAATTTAGTTGTATCAAGTTCCAGGTTATTTTTTTCAAATAAATACTTTACTCCAAGAAACTTCAGTACTTCCAGCATGGTCTTGATATCTTTCAATTCAGGGACATTGCGCAGCATTGTTTTACCGCTGGTAAGCAGCGACGCTGCCAGAAGGGGAAGAGCAGCATTCTTTGATCCGCTTATCAGGACTTCACCCTTTAATTCTTTTTGACCATTGATTAAGTACTTATACATTTCATGTTCCTTTTAATAACTGATATAGTTATCGGGACAATAAAAAAAATGATTATATTTTGTTTTTTATTTTTTATAGATTAACAGAAGCAGAAGTAAAAAAGATTATTTTGTTATTTTATTTTTAATAAGTGAGACTACACTTTTTGCGGCTTTTACACCTTCCCTGTAGCTTTTTCTTCCCATATAAAAGGCTAAAGTGGGGATACTTTTTACATCCGGTTTTATAATGAGATCTGCCTCAAGTTCATTCAGATCAAAATGTAAAAGCTCCTGATTGATCAGATCGAATGTGGCGGATAAAATATCGATGGTTCCGGCTTTTTTATGAATCCTTTTGCTTTTACCGATCGGGAGCGATCTTAATTTTGGAAAAATAGACTCTTTTAACAGTTTGTTGATCTTTGTCTCAAAGTAAACTTTCTTTTTCAGTATCTCTTTAAGCAGGGTATATTCATCCAATACAACTGCGATCCTGTAATCCGAATCCGTTAAGAGGTCAACGGGAACAGGATTAAGCACGCTTCCGTCAATAAGAAGATCATCATTATACTGGTATGGAATAAAAAATCCCGGGATAGAGATACTGGCACGGATAGCAGGGATCAGCTCTCCTTTCTTAAAAACAACCTGTTTTCCTTTAATAAGATCCGTAGCAACACAGGTAAACGGGATCTTCAATTCTTCAAATCTTTTTACCGGCAGGATCGAATTCAGAAAATCCTCCACAATATGCCCTTTCACAATGCCGCCATCCTTTGGAAAAGTAAGATCAAATAATTCTATAGATGAGATAAAATTGATCTTTAATGCGATCTGTTTGATCGTACGAAGAGAAACACCGGATGCATATAAAGCGCCGATGATCGCTCCGATACTGCATCCGCTTATCTCATCCGGTACCAGCTGATTCTTTTCAAGGACTTCCAGTACTCCTATATGGGAAATTCCTTTTGCCCCACCGCTTCCCAGTGCAAGTCCGATCTTCTGTTTACGAATAATATATTTACGGAAGAAATTCCGAATATTAAACTTTAATGATCTCATAGTTTCTACTGCCCATATTCAATTTTTCTGCATATTTCAGAAGGTAGGTACCGTCTACCTCCGGTGTCATTCCTGCAAATATGGAATCCTGATCTTTAATTTTATCAAAATAAGCACTGGAAGAGATCTTTCCGGCCTTCTGAACCAGGTCATAGGATGCCTGATCAATGGCTACGGGATCAATTGAAGCTATAAATCCAACATCCTCCACTAGTGGTACATCATTGTAATCCCAGCAGTCGCAATCCGGATGGATGTCAATGAGGGCATTTACAAAGAGCATCTTCTCTTTTTTTTCCTTCCACATCCCGTAGGTATACTCTGCTATCTTTTCGATCAATATCTCTCCTGCGGTATCATATTTATTCTTAACAGCCCCCCAACGGCAAACAGCTAAGCATTCACCACATCCGATGCACTGATCCGTATTTATAACGGCTTTTTTCTGTTCATTGTAAGAGATCGCATTAACAGAACAGTATTTAAGGCATATACCGCACGATGTGCATAGATCCTGTTTGATAAATGGGACTGTATCCGAATGCTGCTCCAGTTTTCCGGGACGCGGTGCTGCACCCATCCCAAGGTTCTTAAAAGCACCCCCAAATCCTGTACCACTGTGGCCTTTAAAATGAGAAAATACAATTAGTCCATCAGAATGATAGATCCCGTTGGCGATCTTTATCTTTTTAAAATGTTTTAAATTAACCTCGATCTCTTTAAAGTCCATTCCGATCAGTCCATCCGAGATCACGACCGGAGCTCCTGTGCTGAGGAAGTTATACCCGTGCTCTGAAGCTATCTGCAAATGTTCCACTGCATTAGAACGTCTTCCATGGTATAATGTCCCTGAATCCGTAAGAAAAGGAGAACACTTCTTCTCTTTTAAAAGATCAACGATCACTTTTGTATAATCCGGCCGCAAATAGCCTAAATTACCATCTTCTCCGAAATGAAGCTTAATCCCTATTATCTCTTTCTCATTAAAGATATCATTTATTCCGGACCGGACAAGCAAGTTTTTTAATTTTTTTAAGAGGCTCAACCCCGGTTGAGTATAAAGATCCATTAAATATACTTTTGCCTTTTTCATGGTTTGAAAATAGTATAATGCAATATGAAGTCAACAGGTTTGCACATATGTCATTATTTTTTATAATATCCCGGACGTCTCAAGTTCCCATTTTTCCTTACTTATGCTCTTCCCGAAATCTTTTTGGTAAGGATTACATTGAAAGCTATGTTCATTAAATGTATAAGGATAAGACATCTTTTTTCCGATTTATATTTAATATATTATAAAAAAACAATTTTCATATCCACAGACCAACTTTACATCTATCTCACATAAAAACAGTAGAATTTTTTTATTATTAAAATCTTCTTAATTTCAACCTAAAAATAACTTGACAAAACATTTATTTTAATTTAATTGATTTTTTAGCTATATTCGTATAATTATTCAATTAAATATTCATCTAAACCGTATAAAAAGGAGCATGAATGAGTACAGCAGAGATGATCAAAACACTGCACCCGTTTGAGATAAAAATTATTCTTCTTCTGGATAATAAGCCCTTCAGCATTAATGATATCAGCGGTAAAACAGGATTGAATGAATCACAGACCCGCAGCGGGATCAACTGGCTGGAGGCAAAAAACCTGATCAAAAAAGAGAAAGAAGAGATCAAAATAAAATATGTATTTACAGATAAAGGACATGAATACAAACAAAAAGGCCTGATTGAGCCGGCTATCAGTAATCACATACAAAAAAATCCAAAAGCCAATCCGAATGACCTGATGAATAACCTGGATTATGAAAAGCAGGATATCGGGTCTGCATTCGGATATTTAAAAAAGAATAATGAAATAATTCAGGAATCCGGGGACTGGAAGATTTCTAATAATTTTAATGCAGCTTATTATGACAGCCTTACTTCCGTATTGATTAAATTTGAAGAAAAACAGGAGATATTTGAGGATCAATTAGAAAAAGAAGAACGTGAAACAACCCAGACAGCCTTCAATATCCCCCTACATAGATCTTTTTTTAAGATAAAAGAGATCAAAACATATACATATAGAGCATTAAAAGAGGGTCTTGACCTGAAAGAGGTCCTGGAGAAAGAAAACCTGACCGGTGATGAGATATCCCAGATCACCCCGGAGATGCTGAAAGAGAAAGCCTGGAAGAACAGGATATTCAGGGAATACAACATCAATCTTCCCGCTCCCCATATTCTGATCGGCAGAAAGCACCCTTATAGGGAATTTTTGGATCTTTTAAAGTATAAATTTGTCAGTTTGGGCTTTAAAGAAATGCAGGGATCTCTGGTGGAGACTGAGTTCTGGAATATGGATGCCCTGTATATGCCCCAGACACACCCGGCCAGGGACATTCATGATATCTATATGATCGAAGAGCCTCAATATGCAAAATCAATTAAAGAGCCTTATTTCAGTAATGTTGCCGAAACACATCAGACCGGCGGAAAGACAGGTTCAAAGGGATGGGGCTATAAATTTGATAAAGAAAAAGCCAAACAATTGATCCTGAGGAGTCAAGGCACTGTACTTTCTGCCAGACAATTGACAGAAAAACCTCAGATCCCCGGGAAATACTTCGGAATTGCCCGATGTTTTCGTTATGATAAAGTGGATGCAACCCATCTGGCGGATTTTTTCCAGGTAGAAGGTATTGTTTTAAGTAAAACAGCTGATTTCCCTACTCTTCTTGGATTATTAAAGATCTTTGCAGAAGAGATAGCTATGGCAAAAGAGATCAAGTATGTACCGGGATATTTTCCCTTTACAGAGCCATCTGTTGAGGTCCATATCAAACATCCGAAATTGGGCTGGTTTGAACTGGGAGGAGCCGGTATCTTCCGGCCGGAAGTGACCCTTCCTTTAGGGATCGATGTTCCGGTCATTGCCTGGGGCCTTGGAATAGACCGTATGGCCATGATGGTTCTGGGGATCAATGATATACGTAACCTCTTTACCCGTGACCTTGATCTCCTCCGGAAAACAAGGATGGTACAATAATATGCCTAAAATAGAAGTTAAGAAAAAGGATCTGAACCGTTTATTAGAGAAGTCGTTTAATGATGATGAACTGGAGAAACACCTGGAATGTGCTAAAGCTGAACTGGATGATATTACTGATGATATGTATAAGATCGAGCTGAATGATACCAACAGGCCTGATCTTTGGACATCAGCCGGTATTGCAAGACAGATCAATCAATATTTGAACCTTAAAAAGTATTCTTACTCCTTTTTTCATAAAAAAAGTGATCATAAGATCATTGTCGATAAAAATATCAAAAATATCAGGCCCTTTATTGTTGGTTTTGGCGTTAAAGAGATAAAAATAGATGAGGACCTTCTGCTTGAGCTTATCCAGAATCAGGAGAAATTTGCTCAAAATTTCGGTAAAAAACGTGCTGATATTGCTATCGGGATCTATAAACTGGACAGGATAAAATTCCCGATCCATTATAAAGCAATAAAGCCGGAATCTAAAAAATTCATCCCTTTAGGTGAAGAGAAAGAACTGAATCTTAAAGAGATCTTGATAAAACATCCAAAAGGTATTGAGTATGGCTCTATTATTAAAGATCATAAAGAATACCCTCTCATCTTTGACTCAAATGATAATGTACTCTCTTTACCTCCGGTTATAAACAGCAGGTATATCGGAGAGGTAGAGACTAAAGATAAAGATATCTTTATTGAGCTTACCGGTACAAATCTGACTAACCTTCTCCTGGTAGCTAATATCTTTGCTTACGACCTGGTGGACAGAGGCTGTAAGATCATGCCCGTAGAGGTCGAGTATCCCTATGATACAGATTATAAAAGATCATTTATCGTACCTTATGATTTTAATAATTCCATTAAAGTTAATATAGGGGAATTCGATAACCTTGTGGGATTTAAACCAAAACCAGAAGATATTAAAAAAAATCTCAATAAAATGGGCTATTTTAATATCAAGATAGAAAAAGAACAGTTGGAGCTCTCCATACCCGGTTACAGAAATGACATTATGCATATGGTAGATATTGTAGAAGACTATGTGATTGGGAATGGATATAATAATTTCCAGGTAAAATTGCCCTCTGAAATGACCATCGGACATCTTTCCTTAAAAGAACAATTTTCCGATAAACTCAGGGATTGGGCTGTTGGTATGGGATTTCAGGAAGTTTTATCCAATATCCTTACTTCTACTGAAAATGTCTATAAAAAGATGGATCTGGAAAAAAAAGAGGGCCTTCAGATCGCAAATCCAATGACAGAATCCTATAATATTCTTCGTAACAGTATTATTCCCGGTCTTCTTGAGATGGAGGCTACAAGTGCAAAAAGTGTTTATCCGCATAAGATCTTTGAGATCGGAGATGTGGGAAAAATAGATAAAAATGGAACTGATGGGCACAAAACAAGCATGAATATCGGTTTTTTAAGTGCACACCCAAAGACAAATTTTTCTGAGATGAGAAGTTATGTGGACAATATCATGTATTATGCCGGGATCGATCAATTTACTCTAAAACCAGCTGTGTATAAGTCCCTTATAAAAGGCCGGAGTGCAGAAATTATGTTTAATGGCCAGTGTCTGGGATACTTTGGTGAAATGGACCCGAATATATTGGAAAATTGGGATATCAATATGCCCTGTTCTATAATAGAGATATTTGTAAATGATCTGCAGAAGTAAACACATAATATAAATTTTATAAAAAAGATATGAGTGACGATAAAATAGAAAAAATAAGGTGGGATAAAAATGATCTGGGAGCTGTTAAACCGGAATTACTGGACACCTTTGATTATGAATATCCCGGAAAAGATATAATGATAAAACTTGAAACCAATGAATTCGGTGCGGTCTGTCCCTGGTCAGGACTTCCTGATTTCGGAACAATTCTGATCGAATATATTCCTGATAAGCTTATTCTGGAGCTGAAATCATTAAAATACTACCTTTATACGTTTAGAAGTGTAGGTGTATATCAGGAACATGTCATAAACCGGATATTTGATGATGTGAAGAAGAAAATAAAGCCAAAAAAGATAAAGATCACACTTACCTATAATATCAGAGGCGGGATAAACACTACAGTTATCAGGGAAAGCAAATAATCCTTTATAACATCCACTTTTTCATTTTATTTGCTGCTTTATTTAAATGAAAAGATGCTCTCTCTTCGATGATCTTCTCAAATTGATCTAAAGTTATCTTTTTATTACTGAATTCATCATATGCCGATTCAATATCAGTATCAATAAGCACATTATCAATTGCTTCACTTAAGTACTCCCTGCCAAAAGCCCAGGAATCAAATGCAGGTTCTAAAAAAGCATATTCCAGCTGCATAATGGATGATCGTAGTTCAGGATCTTTCCTGAATTCATCCTGAAGTATCTTTGTTTTAAGAGCTGATTTTCTAACGGGCATATATGAGGTTTTTTTACTCCATAACGCGGTAATTTCCGGGGATGTGAACCATTTAATGAATTCCCACCCTGCTTTCC
>JAHITG010000480.1 GCA_018817865.1 Spirochaetota bacterium | reverse complement strand
TTTTATTTTTATATTTTTATTAACGAATCATCCTGCTTTCAGTGCTACTTATTATGTAGACGGGTCAAGGAGCAATGACTCAGGAGATGGAACCGCATGGGCAACAGCTAAGAAATATATTTATTCCGGTATCCAGCTCATGAATGGAGGAGATACCCTGATCATTAAAGACGGTGTCTATACTTCGGATAATGACAGAATCCGTGGAGTGCCCAGCGGGACACCAGGGAATTATACTACCATTCGAGCAGAAAATAATTTTCAAGTCATACTAGAGGGACTTACAGCAGGAACTGCTCTCGCTCCTGAAGAATCAATTGTTAACCTGTATCAAAAAAGCTGGGTAACAATTGAAGGCCTGATCCTCAAGGATTGCACAGGGAGCAGTATCTATGCACTTGATGCGATTATGATTACTGAATGTGATCATATACAAATTAAAAAAACCGGGATTAAAAACGGGGCCCATCCAGGTGCAGAATATGCTGGAGGTCTGGGTACCAGTGATTCCAGTTACTGTTTATTCGAAGACATCTTTATCTGTGGGATGATGCGATATGGCATAGTAATCGGGGGCGGAGAAGATAATCATCACAACATTTTACGCAGGGTTGTTGTCAGATGGGATTATTGTACAACAGCACAGCCAAGAGCAGCCATCACAGTTTATGGTGGTGATCAAGGAACATCAGTCTGCAATAACATTCTCCAGCAAAACTGCATCGTTATTAACGGTAATGAGGGGAGCGGGATGACTTTTTCTGGAGGATTTACAGTTCCTCATGAAACCTCTCTGGTGAAACGATATGATTGTATCAGTTTAAATAATGCCGGTTTTGGATTTCATTCCTCAGAAGATGAACTTTGTCATTCCAATTCAAATATAAATTGTGTCGCATGGGACTCTGGAGGAACCATGTGGAAGAATCTTCGGCCTGGTAATGATATCACCGGGTCTTATCATTCCACTTTTCATACAGTTGGACAGGGATTAGTTCAATATGGAGGGGGAGGCGGTATTATTCAGGGAATCAATAATATCTTTTATAATTGTACAGAACCAAATCAGGATATTGATTATCAGGAAGGAAACAATTTCTGGCCGGCTGATCAGGCACAGGGAGTTAATTATACCACTGTTGATCCTGGATTTCAATATATTATTCAGTCACCTCTTCCCGGACAAGGCGCAACCATATTAAAAAAGAAAGGAGTCACAGGAACTATTTACGGTGAACCGGGATACAACACATTAACAGACGAAAATTTATGGCCTTTCCCCTATGAAGATGAAATAAGAGCTCTTTTCAGAGAAGAAAATGATCCCCCAGGGGGTTACGGATTATCACCAACAGTGAATGACACAAAACGTGGATTCTGTGCAGATAATCAAACCCTGACCAAATATATCTGGGAGTATCTGGGAAACACTATTCCTCCAGAAATATATGGAGCAACATCAACAACTTATTATATTTCACCTGCAGGTGATGATGCCAATGATGGATTAACCGAGGGCGCAGCATGGAAAACATTTGCCCATACCTTTTCAACCATGTCAAATGGAAATGAACTCATTCTCCTGGACGGTACTTATTCTGACGGGGCGGGAACAGGCTATATCAGCTGGGATGACGGATCTCATCCTGATTGCGGCCAGCCTCCCTCCGGCAAAAATATAAATGAAATGACTGTGATCCGGGCAAAGAATCCTGGAAATGTGACAGTTGACGGTGGCAGCAGAAAATCCCTGTTTATCGGCCGTTCATTCCGTAAAGACAGCTATATAAAAATACAGGGCATAACCTTTGAAGGAGGAGGCCAGCTCTATAATACAGGCTACGTTACTGTAAAGGATTGCGGGTTTCACAGTGACTGGTTAAGCGGTGGTGCTGTCTTCTCTATAGGATGTAATGACCATGATCAGGGGAATGATTATAACTTAATAGAAGACTGCTGGATCTGGGGCCAGGAAAGGATTATCGCTATTAATTACCGGGCCAGCCATAATATCTGGCGGAGAGTCGTTGTCCGGGGTGATGGGTGTAATTCACCCGAATGTACAGGTTCAGGCAATCCCAATGTGGGGTTTTCTGTGTATGACAGCTCCAGTAATTCTATTCAGAATATGATTATCATTGACCGGACTCTCGGAGGAGGCTCTTCTTATTCTGACTTTGCCAGTGCTCAGCATACTCCCGGTGATTATCTTCTCGGCCCTAACGAATGGATTGGCTGTATATCACTGAATAGTGCTGATCAGGGGTACTATTTTGAAGCAGATGAAGCCAATAATAATACTCACACATTAAGAAATTGTGTAGCGTGGGACAGTGCAGGTGATAATGTTAATATCGGCGGGCCTCGGGCTTACAATGTGTTTCTGGAAAATATCACCACCGGCGTTGCCGGCTTTGATAATTTTCGGGTTGCTCCAGAAGTATCAGGAGGTACTGTACAGAATGTGATCGCCTACCAGTCCGGACGATATGGGGTTAACAGTGTAGTTGAACCTGCGTTCTGTAATGTATATGGATCGGGCGACTCATCCTATAATCAGACGACCTGTTCCACAGGATGCCTGGCTCTGGATCCCTTAAGCGGAGGTACCCCGTCTCTCAAACATTTAGTCCGTATCGAAGAAGGAAGCAGTCTCAAAGGAACAGGAATGAACGGAGCGGATTATGGAGCTAATATTTTAAAAAAATATGGGAATAGTGGTACCCGATATGGTGAAACATACTATAACAATTTAACCACAGATGATCTATGGCCATGGCCTAATGAAGATAGAATCAGAGCAGAAATGAGTCAGGACAGTACCAGAGGTTTCTGTTCGAATGGTATGACTCTGACAAAATATATCTGGGAATATTTAGGCAACCCCATACCCCCGGAGATTTATGGCGGCGGCAGTCCATTGAATATCACCACCACATCATTAAACAACGGAACAGTAGGGGTGAGTTACAGCCAGACACTCTCTGCTTCCGGAGGTACTCTGCCTTATACCTGGTCCATTGATTCCGGCTCTTTACCCGGAGGATTATCCTTAAATTCTTCTACAGGTGAAATATCAGGCGAACCTGCTGCAAATGGTGTTTTTAATTTTACAGTATTGGTTACAGATGATGATACGAATACGGATACGCAGCCTCTTTCTATTACCATAAATGCATCGGGGCCGAATACTTATTATATTTCCACAACAGGCAGTGATACGAATAATGGGTCCATAATTTTTCCCTGGGCTACTCTCCAGCATGCTGCTGATACTGTCCAGCCCGGCGATACGGTCCTTGTGAATAACGGCAATTATGCCGGATTCCGGCTTTCGACATCAGGCACATCCAACTCCTATATAACATTTAAGGCTTTAAACAATAATGCGGTGATTAATTCCGGCGGTTCAGAAGGGGACAGAGTTTATCTGGAAAATGTGAGTTATGTTATTATACAGGGATTTCAGGTACAGGGAGCATCTGATACCGGCGTTGCAGCTCATGATGCCTCAGCAAATAATCCAATGAAAGGTGTTATTATCAGGAGTAATAAATGTACCGGTTGTCAGGTAATTGGTATTTACCTCTCTCATGGTCGTGGATCAACAATAGAATATAATACCATTATCGGCTCTGTTACTTCCCATGGGATCTATCTGGCCAATGCAGGCAGTGACAATACCATAATCCGCGGGAATATTATTTTAAGCAATGCTGTTGCCGGAATTCACTGCAATGGTGATCTGAGTGTAGGCGGTGATGGCCTTATTTCAGGAATTATTATAGAAGGGAATATCATTTCAGGAAACGGGCAGAATGGCCTTAATATGGATGGAGTACAGGATTCTCTTGTTTACAATAATATTATATACGGGAATGCACGGCATGCGGTACGGGCCTATGCACAGGATGGTGCAGAAGGGCCGAAAAACCTTACTATTATTAATAATCATCTATTCGCGGACAGTGACAACTGGCCTATCAAGATTGCTGATGATACAGCAGGGCCTGATCTTGGCGGACATGTTATTTTAAACAACATCCTGCTGGCCCAAAGCGGCGGGATCTATACAGACAGTTCAAATATAGTCAGTGATTATAATATTTTTTCCAATGGCCTGGCAGCAAGACAGGCAGCCGGATTTGATGAACATTCCCTGACATCATACTATAGCGACCTGTTCAGGGGTTCAGATACAAATGATTATTATTTAACTGAAACAAGTCCGGCACTGGATAATGGAACAAATGTTTCTTCTTATAATATCACACAAGATATCAGAGGAATTTCAAGACCGCAGTGGTCCGGCTGGGATATAGGGGCTTATGAATATAATGGAACTATATCAGATACAACTTCACCTGTATTATCCAATATTGGAAGTACCAATATAACTGATACCGCCGTGACCATCCTATGGAACACAGATGAAAACGCGGCCTCACAGGTGGAATACGGACTGACAACAGCCTATGGGTCAGAGACAACTCTGGATACGACTCTTGTCTTATTCCATTCTGTATTGATCACAGGTCTTGATGCTGAAACCACCTATCATTTCAGGATCAAAAGCATGGATGCTTCCTCCAATCTGGCTGTTTCAGGGGATTATACCTTTACCACTGAAGCTCCTTCCTTGACAAATATAGTGATCTCCTCTGGGGATATATGGAAATATTTTAAAGGCACGGCTGATCCCGGGGATTCCTGGGTAAACCTGGCTTATGATGATTCCGCCTGGCTGGAAGGCCCTACCGGCATCGGCTATGGGGACGGTGATGATGCCACCCTCCTTGCTGACATGCAGGGCAATTATGTTACCGTGTACATGAGAAAATTGTTTACTATAAATGACAAAGAAAATGTAACAGATCTATTATTGAGTATTGATTTTGATGACGGCTTTGTGGCCTATCTCAATGGAAATGAAGTGACCCGGTCCAATATTTCAGGCAGTCATGATAGAAACACCCCTGCTTCCTCTTATCATGAAGCAGGAATACCTGTTCCTTATGATATAAGCAGTTTTAAAGGCATTTTGAATGAAGGAAACAATGTTTTAGCCGTTGAAATCCATAATGATGATATCAACAGTTCTGACCTTTCCATGATCCCTGAGCTGACCGTTATCCGGAATATTTCTTCCTCTACTCTGTCTGCTCCCCTGTTACTTTCACCAAAGCATGATATCTGGACCAACGATAATCAACCTCCCTTTGACTGGAGTGATGTGACCGGTGCAAACCAGTATACCATTCAGGTCTCAGTTGACCCTTCCTTCTCAACACTGATCCTGGATAAAACAAATATCTCTTCTGATTACACATGCCTTACTCCCTTAAACCAGGGCACCAATTACTGGCGTGTCCGAGTTTATTCCACTAATCTGGGGTTCGGCCCTTTCAGTACCTGGAGAATCATCAAAATCGACACAACACTCCCCTCACAGGTTCTATTATCATCCCCTTCTAATGGTTCTTTCACTATTAATACTACTCCTCCCTTTATATGGAACCCCTCAAGTGATATTCATTCAGGCATCAGCAATTACAGAATAGAAATTGATACAGAGACCAGCTTCACTGCTCCCTTAACCTATACCAATAGAATCGATGGTTTAAGTTATACTCCTTTATCCGGTTTAGATCTGGATACCTATTTCTGGAGGGTCAGAGCCTATGACAGGATGGATAATCCCGGAGACTTCAGCACAATTTACAGCATAACCATTATTTCCAACACCAACCGGATCATCCCTGACCCTCTTTATCCCGTAAGCTTAGTCATTAATACAAACAGGCCTCTCTTTTTCTGGTCAGATGAATCAGGGCAAGGAGCCATTCAGTACTGGCTGCAGATATCTGATAATGACATGTTCAGTTCTCTCCTGCTCAGTCAATCAAATATTACAGCAACGAATTATCAAATCGGTTTTGATCTATCTGATACAACAAACTGGTGGAGGATTCGAATACAGACAACGAATAGCTGGCAGGAATGGTCTTCCTCTGCTTCCTTCAGTATTGATTCGACTCCGCCTGATATTTCCACTCTGAAAAGCCCTGTGTCCAATACCGTGACAAACATCAACACCCCTGCCTTCCAGTGGAATGCCTCAGGAGGCAACCCGGATCATTACATCTTATGGATTGACAATGAAACTGGATTTAACTATCCCAGAACAGCAGAAATAACCAATAATAGTTTATTCTATACTCCTCCCGGATCTCTATCCGATGGAACCTGTTTCTGGAAAGTGAAAGTCTGTGATGCTTTGGGAAATGAAAGTGACTGGAGTACACCATGGAATCTGATGATCGATACGGAGAAACCAGGTAACTTTTCACTGATTTCACCTACCAATAATACAAGCATGGGAAATCCAGAGCCAGAGTTTTTCTGGATGAAATCTATTGATCCGGGAGCTGGAATAAGTTATTATCAATTACAGATTTCCTCTGAGAATTCTTTTTCTACATTACAGATAGATATAATTACAAATCAAACAAATTATTCCATACCAACTGGAACAGCAATGGAAGCCGGATTACACTACTGGCGAGTGATAGCATATGATAAGGCAAATAATTTCAGTATTTCTTCAGGTACAAATATTTTAACTATTGATACTAATAGACCTTTTATACAGCTCATCTATCCTGTTTCTGCTCTTTATATTAATGAAAAAAGTCCTGTATTTAAATGGAAAGAACATGAAAAGGCATCAAAATATCATATTCAGATCTCTGCAAATTTAGAATTTACTAATGTGCTTCATGAAAACTCTGATGTGGCAGACACTAATTATTCATCAGAGCCTGATATGTCAAACAGGGACTATTACTGGAGAGTACGCGGATATGATCTGTCCCAAAGCCTGTGGGGTGACTGGGCTGTGGGAACTTTTCAAATAGACACACAGGGTCCTGAGTTTACTTTATTACAAACGGAAATAACAACCCCACCCGGAAAAGAAGTGACAATAAAATGGAATGCAGTTTCTGATAATGGAGTAGGATTAGATAAATTTATTGTAATTGCAGAAGGAGAAAAAATTGATATGGGACTATCGACATGGTACAATGTAACATTTAATCTAAAAGGGAAATACGTTGTAACTATTCAAGGTTTTGACAAATTGGGTAATTTCACTGATAGGAATGTTATTATTAATGTTAAAAGGATCTTGTTGGAAGGGCAGGTAAAAGCCTATCCTAATCCTGTCAGGAGAAATAAAACTGCAAAATTTCAATATGGATATAATACTGAAAAAATTATAAATAAAGTAAATCTGTTCGTATATGATCTTTCCGGAAACATTATATTAAAAAAATCATATCAACATGAGAACGGAATAATAAAATGGGATTTAAAGACAGGCAGTGGCCACACTATTGCTCCGGGCCTGTATATCTACAAAATTGTTGTTAAATATTCTGATCACTCTAAAATCAGTACGGATTATAATCAACTTGTAGTAATAAAATAAAATATACGGGAGACTGATATTATGAAAAAGAGCATACTTTTAATAGTAATAATGATATTCAGTATTCATTTCAGGCTTTATGGAATAGGAGAACGAAGCTTAAGTATAGCTGCTTTAAACCCGGTACCTGTTGATAGCGGATTACACATTCTCTGTTATGCAGGATCATCACCCCTGGAGAGTCTTATATGGAATCCTGCATATGCGGTCAGTAAAGAATATCATTTAGGTGTATCCTATGAAAAGTTACTGCTGAATATGTATAATGGTTCCCTTCTTTATCTTGGTAAATCACCTTTTGGTGAAAATACAGGAATGGGAGCTGTAGTGAAATATTTCAACAGCAGGGATATTACTATGCTCGATGATGATGGAGAAGAATCCGGAAATTTCAGTATCAACAACTTTAAAGGATCCTTTGTGTTCGGATATAAGTTTCAGTCCTTCTATCATATGGGTTTCCGCTTTAATTTTATAAATGAAAAAATTGTTGGCGATACTTCTACAGGTATTAGTTTTGATATAGGCAGTGGATTTGATACTTCAATTTTTAAAGTCCAGAAAATGACACTGGGTCTAACTATTATAAATATGGGCTCAAAAATGTGGGATGAAGATCAGCCATTTGGTATAGCAGGCGGGATCCTGTTTGAGTATCCCTTTTCGCAATCCTCTTCTATAGAATATGGTGTAGGAGCAAGGTGGAGATCAGGTATGGATTATGAAGCGGGTCCTTCCCTGCGATATATCAGTAAAAACAGAATATCAGATAATAAATATTTTATATTCAAAACCGGAGTGGGATACTATTTTAATAGCAGTGTAAAAGAAAATGGTTATTTAAATGGTTTAAAACTTGGTCTGTTTATTGAAACACCCTGGCGGATTAACATAGGATATAAACTCGTTTTTTATCCATGGGGAAACGGAAATCAATTTTATATGGGATA
>JAHITG010000479.1 GCA_018817865.1 Spirochaetota bacterium | reverse complement strand
ATACGGGCTTAACCGGCAGAAAGATCATTGTTGATACCTATGGAGGATACAGCCGTCACGGCGGTGGTGCTTTCAGCGGTAAAGACCCGACCAAAGTGGACCGCTCCGCAACCTATATGGCACGCTATATAGCAAAAAATATTGTTGCAGCAGAAATGGCATATAAATGTGAAGTACAACTGGCATATGCCATCGGTGTTGCTGAACCGGTATCTGTCATGGTAGATACTTTCGGAACCGGCAAAATAACCAATGACAAACTGTCAAAAATGATCAGAGAACTCTTCAAATTAACACCGAAGGGTATCATTGAGACTCTTAAACTGCGAAGGCCCATTTACAGAGAAACAGCTGCTTATGGACATTTTGGACGGGAGCTGGATGATTTTGAATGGGAAAAAATAAATATGGTAAATAAAATTAAAAAATATTTTTAAGGAGGTTTGAAATATGAATAAGAAATTTATATTTCTCTTACTGTCCATTTCAATGGCAGTTGTATTAACCGGATGCGGAATTCAACCGCCAACAGAAGACCTGGAAAAGGCAAAAGCTTCAATTGCGAGAGCTGAAGAGGTTGAAGCAGGCACCTATGCAGCCAAGGAATATACCACAGCTAAAAGGGAACTGGTTCATGGTGAGACGAATATCGTTCAGGAAAAGAGCGGTCAGAATAAAGATGCCAAAGAGTATCTTGAGATCTCAAAAATGAATGCTGATAAGGCATACTCCAATGCAGCTCCAAAATATGCTGACCATCATGTAAAAGAACTTGAAAGCGCCCTGAACAAAGGCAAAGAAGTCAAAGCTGATGTAGCTGTTAAAGACGAATTCAAGCAGGCAAATGATGCTTATAACGAATCTGTTGCCGCTTTGAACAAAAAAGATTATAAAACCGCATGGACAAAAGCTAAAGGTGCAAAAGCCATTGCAGAAGGTGCATACCAGAAAGCAGCTGAGAAAAAGGCCAAATCAGAACAGGCAATAAATGATGCACAGAAGAGCATAGAAGAAGTAGAAAAGAGTGCGACTGGTACTGAAGGCACTGAAGACACTGAAGGTACTGAAGGTACTGAATAGGTAAAATAAATTTTTTCCCGGAGGTTTTATATGAAAATTATTAAATTGATAACTATTGTATTCATGATCGCATTTGTCATGATGCAAGCCGGTCTGGCTCAGCAAGAGCTGAATACTCAGCTTGAAAGCAAGATCAAAGAAGCTAAACAGTATTTAGAAGAAGCAAATAAAGACCAGAATGCAGGCGAATACGATCAGGCCTATGCAAATGCTGAAAAGGCAAAAGCACTGGCAAATGAGATCAGCGAATTAAAAGCAGAGCTTGCAGCAAAAGATCAGGCCGACAGTAAAATAAAGGAAGCTAAATCACTCATCCAGAAAGCAGAAGGGTTACAGGCTGATAAATATGCCCCGGATGAACTGGCAAGCGCAAAATCATCCCTGTTATCCGCAGAAAACTCTTTTGGCCAGAGTAGTTTTACAGAAGCTTTAACATCAGGAACAGATGCGGTAGATTATGCAAACAACTGTCTTACCAAGATCGAAGAGGCAAAAAAGGCAGAAGAAGAAGGAAAACTGACAAAACCGGGTGAAACAGGTCCTACCGGTACTGATTTTACGAAGTCCTTTCAAAAAGGTAACTACAAGATCTTTACTACATATAAAGTACGATTGATACCTGAAAGAAGGGATTGCTTATGGAGGATCGCTGAGTATAAGTCTATTTACGGAAATCCCTGGAAATGGCCTATTATTTATAAGGCCAACAAAAACCAGATCAAAGATCCTGACCTGATCTATCCGGGCCAGCGATTTGATATTCCTGAACTTGATGAAAAAGGTAATCCGGTTATATTTGAAAAAGGCACTGTCGAAGAGAAAGAAGTGATCGAAACGGAAGTACCTGTGAATGAACCGCCTGAAAATGAAAATGAATAATAAAATATCCTTATGAATTGAAGGATATTCAAAATATCAATAATAAAGCGGGCAGCAGTGAAATATGTGATATTTCACTGCTGCCTTATTTTTTAATACTGATCCATTCTATGATACAATACCGGTATTTTCTAAAAAAAAGTAGAAAAAGAATATATTATGCGGTATTATATATTATAGTTAAAGAGAATAGGTATAATTATCGATATATTAAATAACAGGAGTTTTATTATAACGAGGAATAAAAAAATGAAAAAGAGATCCTATTTATTATTAATAGTAGCAGCCTTTTTTCTTTATAATCTGGGCTGTACCTCTATAACAGAGACATACATCGAAACTGACCTGAAACCTATCGAAGGATTCGACCAGACGGACATTCAGGCCGTTGCTGTTTTAAACTTTGATGCTTCTGCCATTAAGGCCAAAGAAGTGGATAATATATCCCTCAGGGACGCTATCGGCTATGATATTATAAGAAATCTTTTTGACCAAAAAAAGATAAGGGTTATTCAGGGGCAGGCTGTTCAGTCCGTCCAAGAGCGGGAAGTAATTGAAGCTACCCGGGGTGATTATGAAGCAGCTACTTCCACGATCGAACGGCTGGTTACCTACAAATATAACCCCTATCAAAAAGTGGATGCCCTCCTGACAGGAAAGGTAATTGATTATCTTATCATTGATGAAGACAATCCGGGTTATAATTATATTGAGCTTTTGATCATGCTTGTGGACAGTGTCGACGGCACCTTTTACTGGGTCAGCAAGATCCGCGGTAATTACAAAGATGTTATTTATACCATCACTCATACAATTAGCGCAAAAACATATACGGAACCGGCTGTTTCCGTCAGCACTTTTAATTCACTTCCCGGTACGGAAGTAAGTGATGATGATGTAGCTGTTCCGATACCGGTACCTTCCACCGAGCAATAGTTATAATTACATTGATTTTATATAAAGGCACATTATGTCTGATATCCATTATGTGCCTTTTTTTATTCACCCTCTTATAAAAACATCATAAAAAGAAGCAGTATCAGATTAGCATATACTCCGGCTAAAAGGTCATCCATCATAACACCCAACCCGCCTTTGAGCTTCTGCAGATCATTGATGTAAAACGGCTTAATAATATCAAAAAAGCGAAAAAGTAAAAATCCGGAAAGTATCACTATCCAGAATTTAAGGTCTTGACAGGAATAGTTGATCCGCACATTGGCCATGGCAACCAGATAACCGACGATCTCATCTATTACGATCTTATTGCTGTCCTTCTCCCTGAAATAGGTCTCAGCCCAGCTTGAGTATTTCACTCCAAAAATAAATAAAAGAATAACCATGGGATAAAGGATATATGGGAATCTATAAAGTAAAAGATAAATGATCACTCCCACCAATGTTCCCACAGTCCCGGGCGCAATGGGTGCATAACCTGTAAAAAATCCTGTTACAAATAATCTTTTTAAAAATGTACTCATAATCACCTCCGGATACTAACCTCTTTTAATATCCTTAAGCAGATCTTTATTCACTGCTATATACATAATACCCGAATAGAGAGTTACCACAGTGGCAATAATGACCAGTATCAAAGGTGCGTAGGAAACCAGATTACCCATAAAATTCCCGAAAAAATATGACCAGAAGGCCTCTTTCCCTTTTACATATTGCGTAATCTTTACATAATTATTTTCGATCATAAATGTTTTAAACAGCATCAGCACTAATATAATTATGATTGTTGTCATCTGTGTCGCTGCTTTAAATTTTCCCAGCCTGCTGGTATGCAGGATCCTGTTTTGCGAGATAGCCATCATTCGGAGTCCCGTAAGGCTGAATTCCCTGAATAAAATAATAAGGATGATCCAGAAAGGGATCCTGTATTCTTCCACAAAGATAAAACAGAAATACGCTGCCAGTACAAGCAGTTTATCTGCTAAGGGATCAAGGAATTTACCGAGGTTGCTCTCGAGCTTATATTTCCTGGCAAGCTTTCCGTCAAAATAATCCGTAATTGCAGCAATAATAAAAAAGATCAAAGCAAGAAGCTGAAGGATAAATTCCTTCTGAAAAAAAAGAATAATAAATAATGGCACGATCAGTATCCTGCTTATGGTCAGAATGTTAGGGATATTTCTATTCATAGATCTCTCCTTCCAGATCATAATCAAGTGATTTTTTAATCCTCACTTTTATCCGGTCTCCGGCTTTTATATTATCCTTAAATTTAATAATAATACTTCCATCAATATCCGGAGCTTCATGATCGCTTCTGCATAAAATATATCCGTCAGACGGGACCAGTTCATCCACCACAACGTCATAAGTCTTTTCCAGACGAGTATTCAACCATTTGGATGTGATCCTGCCTTGAAGGTTTGTCAGATCCCCCAGCCTTTCTTTTATCTTCTTTTCCTCGATCTTTTCCGGCAGCCGGGAAGAAACAGTATTTTCCTCATCCGAATAGGAGAAGAAACCTGCCCAGTTGAACTCTGTCACTTTGATAAACTCTTTTAAATTCTGAAAATCATCTTCTCCTTCACCGGGAAAACCCGCAATAAAAGTAGAGCGTATTGTAAATTCATCAATTTTTTTAATCTGCTCAAAAAGGTCAAAATAAAATCGGCTGTCAAAAGGCCGGTTCATAGCTTTTAATATCTTTTCACTGCTGTGCTGAACAGGAATATCCAGATAATTAATGATTTTTTCAGAATCCCGGATCTTTCTTGCCAACTCTATCAGCTTCTTATCCGGATAGAGGTATAAAAGACGGACCCTGATATCATAAGGCAGCTGCTCGATCCTGTCAAGGAGTCCGAATAGAGATTCCCTTTTCTCCCGAAGTCCAAACTGAAGAAGGTCCTGAGCGATCAGATCAAACTCCTTGAATCCATATTCAGCCTTTTTTTTAATCTCGATCATGATATTATCAATCGGCCTGGAGAACTGCTTTCCTTTGATAAGCGGGATCGTACAGTATGAACAGTTTTTACTGCATCCGTCCGAGACCTTGATATATGTATAGGAAAGAGGAGTTAATTCCTGAAAACCGGAATAATCGAGACGATGATCATAATCAGATCCGACATGTGTTTTAAAAAACTCATCTATAGAATAAAAAAACTTTACTTCCGGTATTTGCTTCTGAAGTTCCTCTTTATAAAGATTAACAAGACATCCTGTCACAATTATCTTTTTTTTACCTAACCCGGCATAGTGCAGGATATACTCCAGTGATTCCTCTTTGGCTTTCTTTATAAACCCACAGGTATTGACTATTATTATATCTGCCTGGTTGAAATCAGATACGATCTTATATCCTTTTTTTTTAAATGTGTATAAGATTAATTCCGAATCTGTCAAATTTTTAGGACAACCAAGGGACTCAATATAAAGTTTTTTCATTTATATCATTGCCAGTCTTTGATGATCAGATTATATACTGAATCATCATAAGGATCCCTCTGCCACTTGATGACCTTATTTGCGATCTCACCTCTTTTACCGAGTTTTGTAACTTTTCCATTTATTCTTGCAATGATCCCGCCTGCATTACCGATCTTCAGCTGCAGGACATCATTGGCTTCAAGCAGGATCTTATCCTTAGGATAATAGATCACACCTTCCTGTTCAGTACCGTCAATAAACGCCTTAATATATGTCTTTTCCCTGACAACAGCATCCAGTACGATCTTATCCTTTACACCACCTTCTTTTGATTTTGAATCAGACACGGTTTTTTTCTTTACATTCGTATTCGTCGTACCATCAGCCATAATACCGGTTTCATTGCTCTGGACCATAATAAAAGAATGCAGTTTATCGATACGGGCATTGATCATGTCATTATCAAAGGAGAGTACTTTTACTTTCAGATCGTTCTTTGTATCATAGTCAAAGTCAAAAACTTTATCTTCTTTCATTTTAACGGGAATGGTAATATCATTTATATGAAAGGCAAACTCCATGGTCTGTTCTTTCTCGGGTGTGGCATTAGCATCAGAAAGTTCTGTCAATTTTTCGAACAGAATATTATATGTCTTTTCACCCAGCTTGATCTTATAATACTCATTGGCAATAAAATCAGACTGAAGGACATTACCTGAAAACTCCAAATATTTGATCTCATCCAGTTCCGTATAAAGCGTATTCTTATCACCGCCGGATAAAGCAGTAAAAATAAACTTAATAAGGATGAAAAAAAGGATCAGAACAATCACTGCACCGCCGCCGATCACAAGATGCGCTATATTAATGAACTTCTTTTCTTTAAGCGGAAGTTTAAAAAATGGAAACTCCTTCCCCTTTTTCTCTTCAGGTTCTGTTTTTCTCTTTTTCTTTTTTTCATACTCTTCTTCAGGAAGTTCAATAACTTCCATTACCCCGGCATTTTCATCAGCTACGACTTCTGTTTTCAGGGAAGACCTTCTTTTACTTTTTTCCGATCTCTCCTCCGTCTCAACCGACTTTGTCTCTTCTATAGGCGTCTCGATCTTGGTGGTAGCTTTTGTCCCTATCTTCATGGATTTATACTGATTAATAACTTCTGAAGGATCAAGGCCCAATGCCCTGGCATAATTTCTCATAAACCCGATCACATAGGTCTCACCGGGAAAAATAGTATAATTATCTGATTCAAGGGCTTTTAAATATTTAACCCCTATTTTTGTCTCTTCCGATATTTCATCATACGATATCTTTCTTTTTTCACGTTCTTTCTTTAACAGTATTCCTACACTTATCATTTCTTGTTACTCTCCTTTTGTTGTAAATAACAGTGGATTTTTTACTGTCTGTGTATTAACAGGCAGGTTGTATTCAAACTCGTGATCCGTAATCCTCCTGTTAACAGTAATATTACTGAAACTGATCTTGATCTTATCACCATTTATAGTAGTGGCTTCTGCTTTTGTTATCAGCCAGTATTTTGATACATACAACATGATGGTCTTAAAACCGGCCGTCACTTCCTTCTGCGTTAACTCCAGGACATAATAAGGCATGTCTCCGATCAATACGGGTTTGTTTGATTTATAAAATGAAAAATCAAATTTATTCTTTAAATAATACAAAGAACTTTTACCGCTAATTAAAAATCCGGGTCTGTAATGCTCAAGGCTCTGTTCCCCCAGAACATTCAGCTGAGGGATATATATTTTCAGGTCCTTACCGTCAGAAAATATCATTTGATCCTTTGGATGTGTAAAATTCATTATAAAGGTATCCGGAATTCTATATTTCAGTTCTCCCTTACCCCAGCTCTCCACATTATCAATTACAGAATTTATATAAAAATTTGCCCTGTATGTTTTGATATTCTCATATTTTTCCACCATCCTCTTGATGATCTCCTTAACGGTGGTGATCCTGATCATCTCATCGTCCTCGGCAAGAACATTACTGAAAGCGAACAACATGATAAATAATATAATGAACTTTTTCATTTTATACTCCATCCGGCATAATATTGACCTTTTATAATATTGCCTCATAAATTATATATTTTAAAATCAATAATCAACTTTATTTAAACTGATCCAGATAGACATCCCTCGGTTTACTTCCCACAGGAGGCCCTATTACACCTTCGGATTCCATCATATCGATATACCTGGCTGCGCGGTTAAAACCGATCTTTAACCTGCGCTGCAGAAATGAAGCAGATGCTTTTTTGGTCTCTTTGACAACCTCTTTTGCTTTGAAATACATATCATCATATTCATCCTCAAAAGTATCCTTCTCCTTACTTTCCGCCTCCACAATTAAATCGTTTATATCCAGATAGTCAAGAGATAATTTACAATTATTAACATAATTAATTATATTTTCAACTTCTTCTTCACTGATATAAACACCCTGTACCCGTGCCAGGCCCGGTTTATAACCGAGTGAGACCAGCATATCCCCTTTTCCAAGCAGTTTATCCGCACCCATCACATCCAGGATCGTCCGGGAATCGATCTTACTGGCCACCTGAAAGGCAATACGGGTGGGGAAATTAGCTTTTATCAAGCCTGTTATCACATCCACCGAAGGCCTCTGGGTAGCAATGATCAGGTGAATACCAACGGCTCTTGCCTTTTGCGCCAGGCGGACAATAAGTGCTTCGATCTCCCGCGCCGTAACCATCATGAGATCAGCAAATTCATCAATAATAATCACAATATAAGGCAAATGCGGAAAATCTTTGCCCGGCCCTTTTTTGACCTTTTCATTATAACGGTCCACATCCCGTGCTCCCATGCTGTCCAGGAGTTCATACCGTTTCTCCATTTCTTTCACAATATATTTCAGAACAGCAATTGAATGCTTCGGATCAGTGATAACCTCAGTCAGCAAATGAGGTATTCCGTTATATATCTTCAGTTCAACCATCTTCGGATCAAGCATAATAAACCGAAGCTGCTCCGGTTTTACATTATACAGCAGACTGCAAATAATACTGTTCAGAAGGACGCTCTTTCCGGAACCGGTGGACCCGGCAACTAACAGATGAGGACATTCCTTTATGTCCACCTTTACCAGATGCCCGGAAATATCTTTCCCCAGGGGAATCTCAATTAATTTATATTTTTTCTGAAATTCCTTATCTCGAAGAATATCACCCAGAGTTACAATATTTCTTTTTAAATTCGGTATTTCGACCCCTACGGCAGCTTTTCCGGGAATGGGTGCAACGATCCTGACCCGCTGAGCTGCCAGGGAAAGAGCAATATTATCAGCAAGGTTTACGATCTTATTTACTTTTACTCCGGGAGCGGGCTGAAGTTCATATCGTGTAATAACAGGACCTTTATTGATATTTACTACTTTGGCACTCACCCCAAACTCTTTTAAAGTCTCCTCCAGCTTGGATGCTTTTTCATAAATATATTTTTTCATGGCATCATCATCGATCGATGGGGATAATTCCAGAAGATCTAACGAAGGAATGGAATATTTATTCTGTTCCTTTCCTTTTTCTTTTTCATCTTTGGAAGCGCCTAAAAGTAATTTTTTATTTTCCGGTTTGCTGATAATTTTATTAGGATGGGTTTCCTGATAATCCCTGATCTTCACTCTGCTCTTAATATCTGCAGAACTCTGCTTATTCTCTTCATCAGTTTCTGCCACAAGAACTTTATCAAAGAGAGGAGGTTTCTCACCCACATCTTTTGTCAAGTCAGGCTTAAAAAGGATCCTGAAAAATTCAGCGATCTTTTTTATACCCTTCCAGGCATCATATAAGATCATACCCACATTCTTAAAAGAAAAACTGCTCAGAAGCATGATAGAAACCATAATTAAAGAAATTGAAATAATATACAGGCCGGTCTTCCCGATAAACTCTTCCAGGAGAACCTTTAAATACAGACCTATGATCCCGCCGTTTTTAATAAGAATGAGATTTGACTTTTCCGGAAGTTTAACACTGAACAGAACTGTCAGTGTGAGCATTAAAATAAAGAGTCCCGTTAAGTGAAAGACCACAACAGATCGATCTTTTTTAATAAGGATATACAGGCCGATCATAAAAATAATGATACTGACCAGATATGCTGCCTTCCCGAAACCGAGCAGTAAAACAGAGCTCCATAGAGCCCCTCCAATGCCGACCAGATTCTTTATGGGTTTTACAGGATTGGTAGTAAAGAAAAAAGAGTCTTGGATATTAAAACTGATAAGACTTAATAATGTCAATATACCGATGATCAAGATCATCAAAGCCAGGAAGTCCCTCATGATCACCTTTTTTCTTTCTTGTTTATCTTTTTTTATCACTTTTTTAATACTCACAATAATATCACAAAAATAAATACATATATAAAAATGGTAGCCGCAAGCTTTACCCTTCGGGCACAAGTAGCTTGCGTTTATTAATAAAACTAAAATAATTCGCAGGCTGCTTGTCCTCGAAAGAGGGAAACCTGCGACTACCTAACAAAAATCTACCAAATATTTTTTTAAAAATATTTAAACTATATACTTTTATTTCCAGTACTTTCCGTAAAACAATTCCAGTCTTTTCTTTGTCTTATCCGGAAAAATATTCTTATCCGTCATGACAGCATATTGTGCTGCATTGTGACAGGAGCATTTCCTTTCCCGGGGTATCTTGTAGATCATGTTTTTAATAATATTCTTAGCCTTTTTAACATTTTCATGCATGGTTTTAATAACCATCTCTACCGAAACAACTTCTTCAGATTCCCGCCAGCAGTCATAATCCGTAGCCAGGGCCATGGTCGTATAACAGATCTCCGCTTCTTTTGCCAGCTTGGCTTCCGGCAAAGCGGTCATTCCAATAAGAGACGCTCCCCAGCTCCTGTAGAGATGGCTCTCTGCTTTGGTGGAGAAAAGAGGTCCTTCCATACAGACATAAGTTCCTTTATCATGCAGAGAATATCCCAGCTCTTTTATCTCCTTCAGCAGGATCTGCCTCAAGTCTTCACAGAACGGCTCCGCAAAACTGACATGACCGGCGATACCCTCTCCAAAATAAGAATTCGGGCGGGACTTTGTCCTGTCTATGATCTGATCCGGAATGATGATGTCCCCCGGCGGGATCTCCTCTTTTAAACTTCCCACAGCAGAGACACCAACGATATGTTCTACTCCCAATGATTTTAAAGCATATATATTCGCTTTTGAATTCACTTCTGTAGGCAAATATCGATGCCCTTTGCCGTGCCTCGGCAGAAAAGCAATATTTTCGCCTTCACCAAATTTTCCTATCAGGATCTTATCAGATGGATCTCCAAAGGGTGTCTTGACACCCACTTCATCAATTACGATAAGCTCTTCCATTTCATAAACTCCACTTCCGCCGATTATACCTATTCTGGCCTTTTCCATAATGCAAACTCCTTTGTTTTAGTCTAAAAGTCTAATAAAAAATATTAATACTCCTGCTTATAAACCTGCGGATAAAAAATTAAAAACGAATATTGTATATAAAATATCTCAACATACGCTGAATGATCTGGATCAATATGAACAGAATGATCGGCGAAAGATCGATCATACCGATCCTAAGCGGGATCAGCTGCCGGATCCTTGCAAAGACCGGCTCTGTTATTGAAATAATGAACTTTACGATCGGATTATACGGATCCGGCCTGATCCAGCTCATGACGATAGCAATGATCAGTATCCATTTATATACCGTAAGCAGAGAGATTATCGCGCTCAATATCGGTTCGATCACAACATGAAAAACAGCCATCTGTTCACTCCTTATTTCATTAAATTCTTTGATCTGATCGTTGCCGCTTCAACAGCCAGCATAAGAGCATCTTTTATCTTATGATCCTCCAGGACCTTTAATCCTTCTATCGTAGTACCGCCTGGAGAAGTAACCATATCCTTCAGCTCAAGGGGATGCCTGCCGGTCTTCTGAACCAGTTCTGCCGAACCCAGTACGGTCTGCACTGCCAGGTCCATAGCCGTCTTTTCCGGTAAACCCATTTTAACGCCTCCTTCGGCCAGGGCATTGATCACCAGAAAAATGTAGGCCGGGCCGCTTCCTGAAAGCCCTGTTACTGCATCAAAATACTTCTCTTCCAGAAACAATACACGGCCGACAGCTCCCAGAATAGACTCAACCGTCTCCTTATCCTCTTTCTGAAACAGACTATTATAACAATAGACACTCATCCCCCGGTTGATCAGGGCAGGAGTGTTCGGCATGACCCGTACGATCCTTAAATTTTTCTGAATGAACTCCTCCAGATGGGCAATTGTCACTCCGGCTGCGATCGAAATGATCAACTGATCGGATAGACCCTCTCTGATGGTTTCACAGACTTCCCGGACCTGATCTGGTTTAACAGCCAGAAACAGGATACCGGCTTTTCCTGACACTTCCTTCATTTCACCTGCAGATATTCCTAATGATCGAAAATATTTCACTCTGTCTTCATCTTTATCAGATACAATAATATTGCTTTTCTT
>JAHITG010000478.1 GCA_018817865.1 Spirochaetota bacterium | reverse complement strand
TCTTCTTTTGGTTCTTCTTTTTTCTCTTTTACTTCCTTAGTGATCTTCTTTATTGATATTTTTTCCACTTCACTGACATCAATCAGGTCGTAGATCTCTTTTTCGATTTTGTTGGAGAGGACGATCACCTTGAACTTCCCGAATTGTTCATCATTTCCGCCTTTTGAAAAATCTACTGAAGATTTTACCACATCACCGATACTGGAAAGGTTGTTATAGAGCAGAAAAGCTCTTGCATATTTTAAGGCGACATTCTCAAAAAGTTTGATCAGAATGGCATAGATATTCTTATATCCTTTTGTCTGGTATTTTGTGACTTCATCTTTTGTGAGTGTGAACGGTATTTTAGATGCCTCTTCCTTTTCGTCCCCCCTCTGTTCAGCTGAACTGTTCATAAAAGAGGAAAGAGTATTGACTATTTCTGATATATCACTCTTATCACTGGAAGAGGTAATGATCAAGTTGAGCATTTCTTTGAATTTGTCTATTATTTTTAAGGAAAGTTCAATGAACCTGTCGTCAACGTGCAGTTTGTTGTCCCGGATCTGATGGAAGATGTCTTCAAGTTTATGTGCAATGGTGCTGAAGTTGGTGAAGCCCATCAGGGCTGTTTCACTCTTTAAACTGTGGACAACCCGGAAGAGTTCATTTATGAGTTCTTTGTTTTCAGGCTCCTTATCAAGTAAAAGGATATTTTCTTCAAACAGGATCAAAAGGTCAGTACATTCGCCCTGGAAAACATTTATTAATTTTTCGCTGTATTCCATGATATGAACTATTTTTGTATTACTTCACCGCGACTTTCGACCGGCTGAAATTTATCGATCAGCTTTTTCAGGTTGTTCGCATAGTTTGAAACAGAGACGGCCGAATTTACCAGCAGGGTGATCTTGTTGACCGTATTTGAGCTGATCTCCTTTGCATATTCAAGTGATTCCAGGATCTTTATACTCTTCTGTTTTTCTTCTGAAGTTTCAGACCTGATCTTACCGATCAGGTCGGTTACATTGTTGATCCCGGTTATGATCCTTCCGATGGCGTCAGAAGCAGTATGGGAGAACCGTGTTCCCTGTTCGATCTTTTTATTACTTTTATGAATGATCTCCGTGATCTCGCTTGTTGCATCGGCACTCCGCTCGGCAAGTTTTCGTATCTCCATGGCTACAACGGAAAATCCTTTCCCGTGTTCCCCTGCCCGGGCCGCTTCGATCGCAGCATTAAGTGCCAGAAGGTTTGTCTGGTCAGCGATCTCATCGATAACATCAATTATTTCAACGATCTGCTTGGAACTGGATGAGATCTCTTTCATCTCATTTACCATCTGGATAATATTTTTTCCCCCTTCTGTTGCTTCGATCTTTGTACGGTTGCTGACATCGGATACGCCTTCCGCTGTTTTAGCAACCTCTTTGATCGATCCTACAAGGAATTCAAACGAATTAAATGTTTCCTGGATGAAGGAGGACTGGTTCTTTGTTTCATTTATAACGCTGTCTGATGTATTTTTGATCCGGTCGATAATATTATACAGTCCCTGGATCGCTTCTTTCAGGTTGTTCCTCAGGAATTTCAAGTTAATAGCAACCGCATTTAAAGCATCTGACAACTGTCCTATCTGATCCTGGGATTTTTCGTATAACTGTTCGTCGAGTATCCCCTGTGAAAGGTTAACTGCAAAATCGATATTCCGTAAGAGGCGGGTATTTCGAATTTTTATCAGGATAACAATTATCAGTTCTATAATTAAAAATGAGATCATTAATGCCGGGATCAGCAGGTTTTTGGCAGCAAGAAATTTACTTGAGATGATCAGCACCAGAAAGAGGACAGCGTTCACAACGGTAATATACAGCTGGAATGATCTGTTATTCATTAGGGGCTTCCTTTAAAACGATTTTTTCACTTGATGACAGGATCCTGTGAATATTGATTATAATTATAAGTTTGTTTTTAAGCTTTGCGATACCTTCGATAAATTCTATCTGCAAGCCGCTTATTACAGGCAAAGGAGGTTCGACCTGTTTCCCCGCGATACCGATAACATCCGTGACCGAGTCTACGATCAGTCCGATCTCTTTATCCTGAATAGAGGCCAGTATGATCCTTGTCCTTTTTGTATTTACAATAGCTTCGGAATGGAACCGTTCTCTCAAGTCTACCACCGGGATCACCTTTCCCCTGAGATTTATTACTCCTTTGATGAACATGGGAGCGTGTGGCAGCGGAGATATTTCCGTATATTTTATGATCTGAAAGATGCTGTTGATATTAATGGCATATTCGACTTCTTTGACGGTGAAGACAACCAGCTGGATCTCAGCTTCTAAATAATTTTCTCCCTCTCTTTCACCCTCTTCTTTGGATTGAGGATTTTTTTCTTTGGTAAGATTATCAATAGGCTCCAGTCCTTTGAAAATATTTTCGTTTACATCCATTTGGTTTAAATTATTAAAACAAAAAGGTTTGTCAATAAAAAAGCTATGGTTGAAGGAAAATAAAAACGTATTTAGCAATACGTTTTTATTTTCCTTCTTTACTTTTTTACTCCGGGTGCATTCTTAAATGCACCCGGAGTATTGAAACATCAGCACAGTTTTTTAAAAATAGTTGAATAATGATTTTCTTATAATATTATTGAGGCAATAATGAGAGGAAAATGTATGATAAGAGCAGTTGTTTTAATTGTCAGCCTAATTTTCGCTTCCGGTTTATATGCAAAAGAGCTGAAAGTGGACATGGAGGTTAATGCCTCTTTTCAGGTCAATACACCTACTGATTCTCAGGTGACATCTACTCCATCAAGGGTCCGCTTTTTTATTGATACTTCCACTTTAGATCTTAATCTTTATTTTACGGCCAGGATCATTGCTGCCGGAGGAAAATACTATTTCGGGAGTACCGGAACCCTGGTGCCGGTGAATGATGTTTCCGTTGATCAGAGTCTTTATGTTGAAGACGGGAAGTCAAATGTGATCCTGGATGAATCTTTTTTTACTTTGATCCTGTCCGGGAGATCACGGCTCTTTGTCGGTCTTATGGACCCGTTCACCTTTGACAGAAAGAGCGGCTTTACTTACAGCCGTGCTGTTAAGGATGAGAATACGGGTTTTGTCTCTCCTCACTTCTTGAAACTTCTTGCTTATAGCGGCCTGGACCAGATGAAGTATATCAGTATTCCGGCTGTCTTTATTGTTCATAATTTCAGTCCGGTCTTCTCATTAAGGTGGGGTATTACAGCGGGTTTGACTAAGACTCATATCTTTGTCAGGAACTCTTTTCCTCTGGAAATCGAATTGGACCTGTTCAGAAAATACTCGCGGTTTGTAATAAACTTTGGTATGGCGGATGCGGATTCCTCTCTGGTACATAAGATGTCCCCTTCCATCGGGATCATATGGGACCAGAGGATATATCGGAGCCTGCTTCTCTTTGCACAGGCAAGTAAAGTCTTCAAGGATATTAAAACCTGGAATACACCTATTAATAGTTTTCAGGATTATTTTCTGGTTGCCAAGGAGTTCGGCGACTTTGATGAACATTTTAACTGTGGTCTTGCTCTCGGGTCGGATAAAGTATATGCAGGCGCCGGGATCAGTTACCTGAAGAGCTTTTATAAGGCAAGGCCTGAAAAGAATATTGAATTTTTTATGCGCTTTCGATTAAAAGAGGATCTCTATCTTACTCCGGATAACCAGGTTATCCTAAATCCGAACGGTGTTACAAGAAAAAATTATAACCTCATGTATTTAGGCGCACTGCGTTTGACTTACTTTTATTGAGAAAGGTTAAACCGAGAAATTTTGGAAATTCATTTTTATTATGAATTTTCAAAAGTTAACTCTGCTTTCTCACCCCTGTTGCATTTAACAATGCAACAGGGGTTGGGAAAGTTTATAATTTATTATACACTCCAAATTCCCAGGTGCATAGCTTGCCCCCACGTGCATTGCTAAATGCACGTGGGGGTGAAAATGTAAAGAAGAAATACCAAAATACATTCATATATGTATTTTGGTATTTCTTCGATTAAAATTATTCCATTTTCTACTTGACGTTTCTAAATTTTGCATTATATTATAAATATGCTGAAACATTTCAGTAAATTGAATTAATTTTATAACTATGATCACAATTAAAGAATTAGCAAAAATGCTGGATCTTGCACCGTC
>JAHITG010000477.1 GCA_018817865.1 Spirochaetota bacterium | reverse complement strand
TTGAAATTTGAAAATTGTTTTGCAGCTTTCAAATTTCAAGGACTGACCCCAACTGACTAAAATTTCTCCAGATCTTCCAGGTTCTGAAAATTCGTCATTTTTACTTCACGGTTAATGCTTCTCATAAATCCGGACAGAACCCTTCCCGGCCCGATCTCATAAAAAGCATCATACTTTTTTTCTATCAGATAATTAATGGACTGTTTCCATAAAACAGGAGATGTAAGCTGTTGGATCATAAGATCCTTGACCTCATTCAGGTCCTGTGTACTTTCAGCCGTTGCATTCATTACTACCGGGATAACAGGATCTTTCAATTCACTTTTATCGATCACATCCTTCAATGCCTTTTTGGCCGGCTCCATCAAGGAGCTGTGAAACGCACCGCTGACCGCCAGCACCACAGCCCGCTTTGCTCCTTTTTCATCAAGGATATCTACTGCTTTATCGATCCCGTTTTTAGTACCGGATATTACCAGCTGACCCGGACTGTTGTAATTTACAGGAACAACCAGTTCTCCCCCGGCGGAAATATCTTTACAGACATCTTCTACGACCTGATCTTCCATTCCCAGAATAGCAGCCATAGTGCCGGGATTAGATTCCCCTGCTTCTGCCATTGCTTCCCCCCGGATACGGACCAGCTCAATACCGGTCTGAAAATCAAAGACTCCTGCCGAGAAAAGAGCTGCATACTCACCGAGGCTGAATCCGGCTGTGATCTGAGGGTTCAGACCTTTCTCTTTCAGTATACTGTCCAGAACGGCTGAAACTGTAAAGATCGCCGGCTGGGTGTACTTTGTCAGTTTTAACTCTTCTTCCGGGCCTTCGAAGCAGACTCCCGTCAGGTTAGAGATCTTCTTTTCAGCTGTATTAAAATACTCCTTTGCAATATCGAACTTATCATACAGGTCCTTACCCATACCCACATATTGTGATCCCTGACCTGCAAATAAAAATATATTCTTTGAACGCATAGTTATGTCTCCTTGATATTATTCTTTATCTACCTGACCCTTTGTATCTAAAAAACCTATTGTATCTACAACTAATGTCAAATAATTTTTCCCATAACCAGGGCATCCTCACCATTTTCATAATATTGTATCACCGTATTCAGGAACTGAAATCCCAGTTTTTTATACAGATTTTTTGCTTTTACATTAGACTTTCTGACCTCAAGAAAGACCTCATGACATTGTTCTCCCTTTAATTTTTCTTTGATAAAATTTATTAGTATCTGTGCATATCCCTGTCTCCTGGATCTCTTTCTGACGGCAATATTCAGGATAGTGGCCCAGGGCCTGAACACATGAGCAATGATATACCCGATAATCGCATCATCATCCTGAAAAACATAAGCAAAGTTACTCTTATCATTTAAAATATAAAGAAAGAATCGCTCATCCCAGGCATTATTTTTAAAAGAGTCTTTCTCGATCTTCAGAACTTCATTAATATGAGATCTCTTCATCTCTTTTATTCTGATCTTCATTTATTTTAATTTTCTATGTAATAATTCAAAAACCTTATTTACTGTATTCAACCGGATCTGTTCACGGTTACCCATGAACAAAAATTTAATAATTTCAACCTTCTTCTTCAAGCGTATCCCGATATAGACAAGACCAACCGGTTTTTCCTTTGTTCCACCGGACGGACCTGCGATCCCTGTAACTGCAACGGCAACATCTGTCTGAATGATCTTATCCAGTCCTTTCAACATTTCCCCGGCAACCTCTCTGCTCACTGCACCGAACCGGTCTAAATCTTTTTTAGGAACATTCAATATTCTCATCTTTGACCTGTTGCTGTATGATATAATGCCGAACTGAAAAAACTCTGAACTCCCCGGGCTGTCCGTCAAGACTTTATCCAGGAGCCCGCCGGTGCAGGATTCAGCAGTAGAGATGGTCATCTTCCTTTTCTTGAATAAACCGGCAACAACACTGTAAATAGAAGAATATTTTTCAGCATATAAGTTCTCTTTAAACAGAGACCTGATCTTTCGACTCTCTTTTTCTACGGCCTTAATATTATCACGGGTTGAAACAATAATATCGGTCAAATTCGGATTGGATAAAAATGTAATATCTCCGTTCAATTTTTTAATCCGGGTATGGATAGGAGTCATTTTCTGAGCAATATATGATTCACCCAATCCATAGAACCTGAAAACAGAATGGTAAAAATCTATTTTGTTCTTTTTCTTTAAATATGGAATGACTTCTTTTTCGAACATAGGGATCAATTCATTGGGCGGACCCGGCAGAAGACACAAACTTTTCTTCTTTCTCTCTATTATAAAACCCGGGGCAGTACCGTTCTGATTTGGAATGACTTTTGATCCGATAAAGATAAGGCTTTGCGAAGCGTTGATCTGAGGCAAGGGGATCTTTCGCTTCTTGAAATACTTTCTGATCCTGGAATAGATCTCTTCAGAATATTCTGTCTTTAAATGCAGAACATCTCTCACCGCATCCTTTGTAATATCATCCTGTGTCGGCCCCAGCCCTCCTGTACAGATAACAAAATGATTTTCTTTTAAAGCCGCTCTTATATGTTTTTTGATCATTTCCAGATCATCAGGAATATTGGTAAGTGAAGAAACATAAATTCCAAGCTTAAATAACTGACGCGCCAGGTATTGGCTGTTGGTATCCAGATTTTTCCCGGTTGTAAGTTCAGTCCCGATACAGATGATCGATGCTTTTAAAGGCCTTTTCATTCAAACAAACTTGTAATGCTTCCTGACATTCTCTGAAATGGACCATACACATTTCATGCCCTTTGGAAATGTGACCAGATCCCCAATTCCAAACTGAACAGATTCTCCGCCTTGGGGTGTGACCGTTACTTTTCCTTCCAGTAAATAACAGATCTCCTTGGAGTCATAATACCAGTCAAATTCCGAGACCTCTTTTTCCCAAATGGGCCAGCTCTTCACTCCCAGTTCATTTAATCTTTTTTCATCCGGTTTTTCTATTATGATCTGTTCCATATTCATCTCCTTGTCCTTATCTTTTAATATAATAATAACTTTTTTAAAAACCCACTTCAAGTTTATTATAAAAAATGTTGATTTTTAATATATCATGTTTATATTTAACTCATATATCAGCTGTATGCTGCGATATATAAAACAAGGATATTATTAATGGCTAAAACCAGTCTGGATTTCAACAAAGCAGAAGAACTGGACAACAATATTATTGAAGGATTTATTGATAAGTCATTTGTCAATAAAGAGACTCAGAAAAAGATCGATCATTTGATCGACAAGTACAGCAAGAATATTTTCTCGCTGATCATTTATAAAGTAACAGGACTAAAACTTACTCCTTCCGAATCAAAAGAGATCTGGAGCGGTATTATTGCGCATAAATACCACCTTAAAAAATCATTAAGGAGAGATCCGGGTATTTATGTTTCTGCGGTGGATTTTCTTGTTAACATGTCCTCACGGCATATAAAATCTCCCGTTGTGATCGATGAAAAGTATTTCAACAACTTAAAAATGAATATCCTTGTCGATGACATAACCGGGCTCTATAATGCCAACTTTTTTAATAAAAGGATCAAAGAAGAGATCTCTGAATCTAAAAGATATAAATCACCATTATCCCTGTTGGTTGTTGATATTGATGATTTCAGTAAGATAAATGAATACATGGGAGTAGATGAAGGGAATAATATCCTGAAGGATGTAGGAAACTGCATACAGACTTCCGTCCGTTCATCAGATGTGGCTATCCGGTATGAAGGAGGAAAGTACACCGTAATCCTGCCTCATACGGGAAAGAAGGATGCTTTGATCGTAGGAGAGAAATTAAGGATCATGGTGAGCAACCTGAAATCATCAAAAAAGATCACCATAAGCGGAGGAGTGGCAACCTTTCTTGTGGATACGAAAAAAGATGCCGCGGAACTTTTCAATATTGCCAATTCCGCTCTGTATAGGGCAAAATATGAAGGGAAGGACAGGATCTGTGATTATCCTCAGGAGCAGAGGAAATTCAGGAGGATCCCAATAACGGAAAAACTGAGTATAAAGATCAAGATCATCAAACCGGCGCTTTTACAGCAAAAGATCAAAAAGATAAAGAACATCAGTAAAGGCGGCCTTGCTTTCTATATCGAAGATATTCAATTGAACAAAACAGATTATATTGAAGGGACTATCACACAAACTTCCAGTGAAATTAAAT
>JAHITG010000476.1 GCA_018817865.1 Spirochaetota bacterium | reverse complement strand
TGATAAGGGAACTTTTCGGCCTTCAGTTCATTCCCCTTTATATACGCATCCACCTGGTCACATAATTCCTTCATGGCAGACGCCCCCGCTCCGGATACGGCCTGATAGGTGCTGACCACAATACGCTTGATCCTGCTGTAATCATGGATCGGCTTTAACGCAACCACCATCTGTATGGTAGAACAGTTTGGATTGGCAATGATATTCTTGTGGTTCTGCAGATCATCAGGATTGACTTCAGGCACAACCAGCGGTACATCATCATCCATCCGGAAAGCACTGCTGTTATCGATCACGACCACATTGTTCTTTGCAGCGATCGGGGCGAACTGTTTGCTCCTGTCCCCTCCGGCTGAAAAGAGTGCTATCTGAATATCTTTATTATCAAAAGACTGTTCGGTCAATTCCTCAACTTCCAGCTCCTGATCTCCTGCTTTGAGTTTTTTACCTTTGGACCTGCCTGATGCAAAAAGCCTGATCTTATCATATGGTAATTTCCTGTCCACCACGGTCTTGATCATCTCCTGGCCCACGGCTCCGGTCGCACCAACAATGGCTATATTATACTTTAACATACTACTTTCCTTAAAATCCTTAAATTTAAATTACTTTTTATTCTTTATATACTCAGCAATACTGTCACCCACTTCCGTGGTGCTCATACCCATTTTCCCCGCAGACATGGATTCCATCTTTCCTATGGTATCTATAGCTGCTTCTTCCACCAGTGCTGCTGCTTCTTCCTCTCCCAGGACTTCCAGCATCATCTGTCCTGCCATGATGCAGGCCACCGGATTGATAATATTCTTGCCGGTATACTTGGGTGCTGACCCGCCGATAGGTTCGAACATGGAGACGCCTTCAGGATTGATATTCCCGCCGGCAGCTACTCCCATTCCACCCTGGATCATTGCGCCCAGGTCGGTAATGATATCACCGAACAGGTTCAATGTCACGATCACGTCAAACCATTCCGGATTCTTGACCATCCACATGGTCGTGGCATCCACATGCGCATAATCCGTTTTAATATCCGGATAATCCTTTGCCACTTCATTAAAGGCCCTATCCCAGAGGTTACAGGTATAGGTCAGAACATTTGTCTTGGCACAGAGCGTGACCTTTTTCTCCTTGTTCCTCTTCCTGGCAACCTCCATGGCATAACGGATACATCGCTCTGCTCCCTTCCTGGTACTGAGCATGTTCTGAACAGCCACTTCGTCAGGAGTGTTCTTCCTTAAAAACCCGCCGGCCCCGATATAAAGGCCTTCTGTATTCTCTCTGACAATAACAAAGTCGATCTCATCCGGCCCTTTATCTTTGATGGGAGTATACACATTGGGATACAGCTTTACAGGCCGTAAATTTATGTACTGGTCCAGCTCAAACCTCAACTTTAAAAGGATCCCCAGCTCCAAAATACCGGGTTCGACCCGGGGGTCGCCGATGGCTCCGAGATATATAGAATCAAAATCTCTTAATTCAGATACAGCAGATTCAGGAAGTACTTCCTTGGTCTTCAAATATCGTTCTGCTCCAAAATCAAAATCCGTGAACTCGAACTTTATTCCTTTCTTTTTTCCTACAGCTTTCAGTACCTTAATGCCCTCTTTCATGACTTCAGGTCCAGTTCCATCACCGGGCAGCACAGCGATCTTATACATTCTATTGTCCTCCATCCATCGGCCCTATCGGGCCCTCATAACTAATTTTTTTGAGTTTCAATTATAGTAATTAGTATTTAAAAATCAAGAAAAATCTTACGATTTTGATAATAAAATGGTCATTCGCAGAGCTATACTGTATAAGCATTGCTTCATCCTAAAGGATTCCATTCAATTATAAAAGGTCTTGCACTAGAAGTTTATAGGTAATCTTAATTAAAAAAATGATATCCGTAAGAATGCCATGTTTCAATACACCAGTAGGGACAAGGCATGCCTTGTCCCTACAAAAGCATGATAATATATATATCTTAATACAAATTTTTTTACTTGCAAAAATATATCATATATAGTTATATGATCAACTTTCCTGCTATGTTTATAAATCCTATTTCCTGGATTCCCACTTTCGCGGGAATGACAATTCTATGGAATCAGAAATGATAATCTTTAAAAGGACAATCCTATTTATTCTTTTTCCCCTGGAAGGAGCCTCGTCTCTTTAATTCTTTATATATCTCTCTGATGACTTTCTGCTTGTCATCAGCCCAATCCGGAGCGACCAGGTTCCCTTTGTAAGTCTCCCCGGCCATTCTGGCTACGATAAGGTGGGGAGGCAGGACCTCAATAATATCCGTAACGAGATGCACATATTCTTCCATAGACATTATGTTTAACTTCTTTTCTTGATATAAAGTCTCCAGAGCTGATCCTCTGGGAACAAAAAGAGAATGGATCTTAAGAGCATGGATTCTGTTCTTTTTTACTAAAAATCGTACTGTCTCCATGATCTCCTGTTTAGACTCATGGGGCAGTCCCGCAATAATATGGGTCGTGATCTTTAAGGGAAGATCTGCTGTAAGATCGACAGCTGAAACATAATCATCTGCCGTATGCTTTCTGTTTATAAACTCGAGGGTTTTCTGGTGGATCGTCTGAAGGCCGTATTCGATCCAGACATCATATTTCGGTGCAAAGGAAGCGATCATCTCCAGCTTCTCTCTATCGATACAATCCGGCCGGGTCCCGATCATGATACCGACAATATCGCCTTCATCACACCCGACAGCTCTATCGTAGAGAGCCTTTAATTCATCCACCGGAGCATAGGTATTGGAAAAAGCCTGAAAGTAGATATAGAATTTCTCTGCCCTATACCTCTTCTTCAGGAAAGCCCTGCCGTGCCTGACCTGTTCTTCCAATAAAACACCTTTTGAAAATGTATTATTACCGCTGCCCTGCGGATCGCAGTAGAGACATCCCCCCTCTCCTTTGGTACCGTCCCTGTTCGGACAGGTGAAACCGGCATCCACAATGATCTTATAGACCCGGACTTTATATTTTTCCTGGAAGTAGTCCTTTAATGTATATATAGATCCATTCTTCATCTTTTAAACACTATCCGCCATCTTCCATCAGCCATCAACTAAAAATGCCCGGGATGCCGTGTAGAGGCCGAAAATATTGAACCGTTTAAAACCAGTGG
>JAHITG010000475.1 GCA_018817865.1 Spirochaetota bacterium | reverse complement strand
TACCGCATTAAAATAAAAAGTCAAGTTGTTTTTTACTTTTCTGAAAAATAAAAATAAAAGGGCAAGAAATATGCCAAGTTTTTCATTAATCCAATAAATTTTCAGAAAAGATTTTCAGTGTCTCTGAAGTTTTTTTAAATTGTTTTGCAGAGTGTATATTTTATACAGCAACTATGTAAAAAGTAACCACCTCGTTTATAATTATATTATTATCATGGGATTATAAAAATCATGAAAAAGCCATTTTGAGTAACTTTTACTCTATTCCAATAATTCCCTAAGATCAATCTAAAAATATTTTTTATCTACACAAACTAAAGAACATTCCTGTAATATCTGCACCGCCACCTGATACACAAGCATTGAACGGATCAGCCACATAAGAAGGGCTGTCTGTAGCCGTACCGTCGTGTCCGCCACCGCTCGTATCAACAACTGTCCCGGCTGTGCCTGATTCTTCTCTCATCTCCCATCTTCCGACAAGTCCTGATGTTATGCCGTCGCACCCGTTCCCATCAGAATAAATAGATGTCATATTTGCATCTGAAATTGCTGTATTATATATCCTGACATCGAACATCTTACCGTCAAGGTCAAAATTGGCAACATTTTTATTATCACCAATATATACTTCTTGTGTCTGTGTTGTTGCCAAAGCGCCCGAATATGAATTATCATCAAGGTCTTTATCACCGTCAACAAATATTTTACCGTTACTTCCATCATAAGTAAATCCTATATGATGCCATGCCCCGAACCCCATCGCAGCTCCAACCAATGTGAACTGTCTCACTGTACCACCTATCGTAACATGAGCACGTATATAATGAGTACCGCCAGAATATATATGCTCAAGAAAATATTGATAATATGGCGAAGCATGAGAAGTTGTCCATGCCTTATTAACGATGGCATTATTCGGATTGCTTGCATCTATCCATATCCACGCACAGATCGAAATAGTTGTCGAGTTAAAATCAGCATGGTTTGCTACAATTATATTTTGCGTATTGCCATCAAGACCTATCGCCATTCGTTACTCCACTTTCTTCACTTTTTTTAAATTAATAATTTCTCCATAACTCGGAAGATTATCTTTTATTTTAAAATGTGATGTAACAGTTATACTATTTGTCCCTTCACATTTTTTTAGATCTGTAAAGATATTATTAATTATCTTCTTTACCTCATTATCATCCATGTCTTTGGGGACCCCTAAATTATGCTCATATCCGCCGTATTTAAAAGTGTATATATATTCTTCTTTCATCTATGCCTCCTGACTCGTACTAATACAATCCCATGTACTCTCCTCATTATTATATTCCACTAAGGCCCGGGTATATTTACTTGCTACAGTTAAAACAGGTAAGGTTCCACCTCTACTTACAAAGATAGGATTCCATGCTATTACTCTCCCAGTACCATTATCAAGGAACCGAAACTCTAATTTCCTACCTTGAACAGGAGTACCCAAAGGCTCAGCAATTGTAGTAGATACCGCCAAAGCAGTAACGGTATAAAGATCAGTAGTATCACTATTTGAAGTAACCACCGAAGCAGAAGTTGTACTCACTACACGAGGATCTCCTATCCTGCCCCCGTCTGATCTGCATATTGCTAACGCATATTCTCCGGTACTGGTCTGGACCAAAGCTGAATTTATTGCTCTTTGAGCAGTATATTTTGTTGAAGGTCTCATCTCTTTCTCCTATACCTCTGTTCCATCAGGATTACATACAGCAATAGCATCTCCCTCACCATCACTATCCGTATCCCTTAGAATCAGATTTAATGCCTGTTGTAAACTTAATTCTGTTCCATGTATATTTATATCCATAATATCACCTCAATTGTCCGGCACCCCAAACACATAATATCGCTGTTCCTATTCCCAAAATAAAACCAACGGTAGAATTGTCATACCATGCCGGCTCATTTTCTTCTAAATATTTTACTCTTAATTTTAATAGTTCATTCTCTTCCAAGACCATTGAATAATCTTTTTTAAGCAGATCACATTCTACTAATTCTTCGTGTATTGCAATAATATCAGAATCAGAAAGAGAATCAGAATTAGTAATAACTGTAATAAACTTATTTGGACTTTTTTTTACCTCTGGTATTGTTGAGCAAGCGTTTAATATCACTAATACGATCACGCACGCCCATATCTTTAATCCTATTCCTCTCATCCTTTTTCTCCTTTTCTAAATCTTCCCTTTTATCATGCAATTTTTTTAAAGTTTCAATATATTCTTTATCAACCTTACCTCTTTTAGCCTTTGCCTTGAATACTCCATATACCCAGAAAAAGCCAATAGCAGGAATAGCCCACTTTAACCACTTCCATATTCTCTTTAACTTATTCATTTCTCACCTTTACTGAAATTCACAATAGCATTCCCGCCAATGTACAACCCGGCTAAAGATACTAACCCAATCGTAAAATTACCAGGATCAACAAACTTTGTAAATAACCCTATTGTCAATACTACCGAACTCGCAATATAAACAACAAACTTCCTACTCTTATACTCTTCTTTCATAATAGCCTCCTTTAAAATTATACCCTTCTCGACACAAAAAAACGCTTTCGGTCGAATAATAATCGGCTTTTAGTACTATTCATAACTGCAATTGGAAATGAGGAAGGTCTCTAAATTTTTTCCAGTGTCCTCCCCATATAATTTTTATCCCGTAATGATTCGCTGATTTAAAAATCCATGTAGCCAATTTATAAAACTCTTCCTCGTTATCATACCTTGACGGATAAGGAATAATATCTATTGCCATACTCGGCTTATGATTATGAAGGCTATCGGGATATTTAAGTTTACTGTACCCCATACGATATGCTTTATCCTGGTCTTCTTTGTTCCTGTAACTGCATACTACTGCAAAATCATAATTATCAATCACGTCAAGGCATATCTGTTGCAATCTGACATCAGCATCTTTTAAAATTTCTTTTGACCTTTTACTGAACTTTGCCATTTAGTTTACCCTCCAGTTTCGATACCCTGTCCCCCATCTCTTCCCTGCATTTTATTCGTTTTGTCATCATTATATCTAATTTTTTTTTTATATCCGTTATGTGATTATTCAACTGTGTATCAATACTCTCCATCCATTTCATCCGTATCTCATTATTCCCCCTTGCCTTCGCCTGCCCCCATAATATCGTGCCGAGGATAACCGCAAAAGAACCAACCTGTATAATCAATTTCCAATCCATGTATTCTCCTTATTTTGTAATATGGTAAATTACTATGTTATAATAATAAGCCTCTGTACTTAATGAAACAAGGCCTCCTGTTGTGGAAATATAATTAATTCCTCCGGCTCCTGTTTGTATTATAATATTATTAACATCTACTTCAAACGGCATTGTCCCATATATAGTCCCTGTGTCAACTCTCCATGCAACCCCTATAACCTCAAAGCTATTCTCATCTGTACCATCTGTTGATATAAAAACCTTAACACTTAATTCTCGGAGATGAGCATTAAGACTATGAGTCAAATTGTCTGTCTTATCATCCGGATCATTCCCCAGATGAACATTTCTCCACTCCCCAACCCCACCACCACTCATATTATTTAACTTCCATCCAAGTTCAAATTTCTTAATATGAAAATAATCCCTGAACCGAATATCACTTTCAATCATAGCTCTCTTAGTCTCAGGATCTTTCATTAATGGATTAATGGCTTTACTCATTTCATACCTCTTATATACCAAGCCTTAACTTCTTTTTTAAACGCAGGAGAATATTTCATCACTTCTTTCTTATCCATCATCTTGATAATATGCTTCTGATCATCAGCTTCAAACCGTTTGAAAATAAATACATCAGGAGCAATATTACTTTCTTTCATATTGGTAATTTCTTTTAAAGTCAACACCTTATCTTTAATAAGTTCTCTGGCTCGTTCTCTGTATTCTTTATACTTCTTATTCCT
>JAHITG010000474.1 GCA_018817865.1 Spirochaetota bacterium | reverse complement strand
TACCTTCAGCTCCAGCTCCGGGACTCGGACACTTCCCTCTTCCTTTTCAGGATAAAGATAGAGGGCTCCCCTTTCAGCTCCCACCAGCTCAATGGTACTGGTCATGATCCTGTCCAGAAGCTCATCCAGTTTTAAGATCGAGGAGAGGTTTCGGCTGGCACCCAGGACGGTAGCCATTTTCCGTTCCAGCTTTAATCTATCCTGTGATGTGATGGTTGTCTCATCTTCTCCGGTTACCTGAATATCCAGTATGTCAGAACATAGTTGAATATATTTTATAGCTCCTATCTCTCTAAAAACTTCATATGCTCTCTGGAATTTCTCCTGTGCCTCTTCTTTCTGGAGGGACCTTAAAAACAATCCGTATTCATAATAACCCTTTGCTGTCTCATATTTTCGTTTATAAAATTCCGTTTGTCGTATACTTTTAAGGAAATATTTTTGTGCTTTGCTGTTTCTATTACATAATGCATGATACTTTCCGATCACACGCAATGCAGCCCCATGGTGATTAACCCACATTTTTGTCTGCCAGAAAGCCCTTCGGCAGGCTTTCCTGATCTTTTTTAAACTTCTTTTTCTCTGATGGGAATTGTAACCGGAAGCATGCAAATTATGAAAAATAATATATGCATCAGCTATTAAATAAAAGAGACAGACCGTCCAATCCTTCAAAAACTGATTTTTATCATACAGTTCCCTGGCTTTTTCTAAGAAGCTGATCGCTTTTTTTATATCGCCTTTTTCAAGATATAAATATCCCATATGAATAAAGCCGAAGCAGATATTATAAAGGATCTTTTTCTCCCGGCTGAGTTTAAGGGATCGTTTATTCCATTTTTCCGCCTGGTCAAAGTCTCCCTTCTCTATTAACGAAAAAGCCAGGTAAGACATGCAGGAGCTTTCTCCATAATAATCACCTATCTTTTGGCTGATCTCCAGGTATTCTCTGAAATACCCCATGCTGTATTCATACTGTCCTAAATATCGTGTTGCATGGCCCAATGAATTCAGGTCTATGGCAACTTCCCAGAGGTCACCCATTTTACGGAACATCTCCAATGACTCCAGTGATGTTTTTACACAATTTTCATGCTCCCCTTTAAAATAGTAATAGAGCCCTAAAAAATTCAATGACCGGGCCGTATTCCATTGGTCCTTTATCTCCCTGTTCATTTGGATCCCTTTTAACTGAAATTTATATGATAATTTGAACAAAGGAATAACCGACAGCATCCCTGCGTATGTTGCAATGGAAACACCCAGTTCACGGGATTTCCCGAAACGGGATTCAGTAAAATTGATCATGTTTAAAATATTGCTGACGCATTTAAAAAGATCGTAAAAAGCATACATGAAATTCAGGACAAAGTAGGACCAGATTATCTCTTTATCCTTTTCACTCACTTCTTTTACTTCTTTCCGTTTATAGATAAAAGGGAAAAAATTATGCAATAGATTAACTGATAATCCTTTTACGACAGATAATTTTACTTCCCAGCTTTTTAAAGGGATCTTTATGCCTAACAAAGACAAACCGGAAGTAATGATCTGTTCACATTTGGCATACTCCCCTTTTCGAAAATAAGCCAGTCCCATTTTCCGGTATAAGGCAGCCTTAGCTATCTTATCTTTCTTATATCGAAGGAGTATATTTACTACTTTGATCCCTTCATCATTCTTCCCGATAACCAGGTAAACATCTGAGAGATCTTCATTTGCTGTTATCCATTCTGACGAGCCTCTCTTATTCTTCTCTTCTAATAACCGGATACCTATTTTGTAATATTTCTCAGCTTCCTCATTAGCATAATTTTTCCTGGCTTTTTGAGCAGCCGGAATAATATACTCCAGGGATTTTTCTTTATCCCCCCCTTCTGTATAATGATAGGCCAACTCATAAATGTACTGCTGAAGCCTGTCCTGATATTTATTCTCTATTGCCTGTGCAATTTTCAAATGAATGGAACGGGCTTCCTTCTTATCGATCTTGGCTAAAAAAGCTTCCCGTATCCGGTCGTGTACAAATAAAAGCTTTCCCTTCACCTTGCTGTGCTCAATAAGCTGCATCTGGGTCAGCTCATCCGCCAGCTGAATGATCGCTTCTGATGTATACTCCAGTAATTCATACAGCAGGGAAAGCTCAAACTCTCTCCCAATAATAGCACTGACCCTCAGCATCTTCTCCTGCTCTTCTGTCAGGTCATCTATTCTCTTGATGACCAGGTCTATAATATTATCCGAGATCTTTAATGCATGGATCTTGTCCCAGTCTTCCTGCCAGTACCCCTCCTTCCATACCAGAGCTTTCTCCTCCACCAGCTCTCTTAAGATCGTAACAGTGAAAAAGGGATTCCCTTCCGCTTTAGACATGATAAAATCTGTCAACTTTTCTGCTCTCTCCTCTTTCTCGCCCAGCACACCGGCGATCAGATGGTTCAGTTTCTCTTTGCTGAAACGCTTAAGATCAATACATTTAACAGAACTATCTTCT
>JAHITG010000473.1 GCA_018817865.1 Spirochaetota bacterium | reverse complement strand
AGAATCCTTTTAGCACAAACAAGGGCAATACAGAGGCACTTAAGAAATATAGGGCAGAGGCGCAGCTATAATTCTTGCGACACACTGAGAATGGGTACCGTGACCTTATGTATTTTAGACAAACTCACTAGACCCCTTGCCTACCTACAGGGGCATTTGAGAACGTGGCTAAAAAGCCAGTTTAAGGAGGTTGAAAAGATGAATAGGGAGTTTTTGACATATGGATAATCAAGTCACGGGGACTTATGATGCGGTGATTTATTGCTTTCAGTTTGATGAATATATACTTGAGTCTGAATGTGTCCGTAATCAAAGGACTAGAAATGATCTGTTTTGTAGAGACCCCTTTCTTAAGAATTACATTTATGATCGCTTTATTAACTTTCATCTGTTCGGTCTGATTTAAAACAAGATTCTCTTCATTAAATCCTATTGTGGTATAGACGGATTCGATAAGTTTTCTGTATTTCATTATCCTGCTCTCCATAGCGAATACATGTTTTTCAGTATCACCCAGTGTTGTGCCTGCGGGAGCCTCCAGCCTGATCTTGAATTCTCCCTTATCCACAACGGGTAAAAGCTCTTTCCGTACTATTAAAAGCAGGAGCAGTCCCGCCATAATGATCGCGGGCCCGGAAAGGAGGATCCTTTTTTTATGAGGGATCAGTTTTTTTAATAATTCATAATAAAAAGTTTCAAACCGGTCATAGAGCAGGTTCCATTTTTTTAAAAAATCCAGGTTTATTTTTTCAAGCGGCTTAAAAGGAAATGTTGAAAGAAGCGGTATTAATGTCAATGAAATAATGAGGGAGCTGAATAAGGCAACGGATATGGTGAATGCCAGTTCTCCAAAGATTGACCCGGCAATTCCTTTAACAAAGATAATGGGCAGGAACACGACAATACTTGTCATGGTTGAGGCAACCACGGAAGTTTTTACTTCACCGGTCCCCTCAAGGGCTGCATCTGATAATTTTTTTTTACCTTTCAGTTTTCTATTGATCGATTCCAGAACCACAATACTGTTATCCACCAGCATGCCGATACCGATGGCTATTCCCCCCATGGAGATCATGTTCAGGCTGATCTTTCGGATATACATGAGGATAAAGACCACCATGATAGAGACTGGAATGGAGAAGATGATTATAGATGAGCTTTTAATATTCTGAAGAAAAAACAGGAGAACGATAAATGCAATGATGCCTCCCAGAACAGCGGCTATGATCAGGTTGGATATGGAGCTTTTAATAAATTCAGCTTGAGAATATATTACATTAACGTTCAGTTTATTCTGGAATTTTCGGTTCAGCTCTTCAGTCATCTCCAGAACTTTTGAGCAGACAGTGACCGTGTTTTTTAGAGCTTCCTTCTGTATACTGATATTGATATCTTCCGAGCCGTTAAAATGCGAGGATGACTTTTTTTCTCTGAACGAATCATCGATCGATGCAATGTCTTTCAAATATATGGGCCGGTTCCCCTCATCTCCGGTAGCAATGATCAGGTCCGTGATCTGGCCTATGTCCTGGAACTCACCGATCACCCGGATGATATACTCCTTTTTATTTTTATTTATATGGCCTGCCGGATAATTATAATTGGCATAATTGATAGCATCGATCACTTCGGGTATGCTTAAATTATTGGCATAGAGGCGGGCCACATCAATATGCACTTTTATCTCGCGGATCAATCCGCCGGTAATGTTAACGGCCGCTACACCGTCAATTCTTTCCAGAAAAGGTTTTATCTCTTTTTTGATGATATCACGGAGCTGGATCTTGTTGTAAGAGGAGGAGCTCAGGGATAAGCTCATGATCGGCCTTTCAGAAGGATTATATTTAAGTACAATGGACTTTTTGACATCCTGCGGGAGTGACCCCTTGATCAGATCCGCTTTTTCCCGGACTTCCATGGCTGCAAAGTCCATGTTCTTTCCCCAGTTGAATTTTACTTTTACAATTGAGACGCCTTCGGATGATATGGATGTAATATCCTTTGCTCCGCTTACCGATGCTACGGATTCTTCAATGGGTTTGGAAACAAGATGCTCGATCTCTTTCGGCGATACATTCTTATATTCCGTGACAATGGTAATCTCCGGAAATTCAATGTCCGGGAGAAGTGATATCGGCAATCGTTGAAAGGAGATCAGGCCCAGAAGGATGATGCCGAGGAAGACCATTAGAGTTGTGATGGGATACTGTATTGCTCTTTTTGTATTAAACATAATTCATTCCTTAGGGTTTATTTTTTTATATGATCATGTTTTAAAGTAGAGTACATGATCCTGGAGCATATAATTATTTTGTTTGTCGCTTGCTCCGTCTTTTCCACCTTTTATTTCGATCTTATAGATGTTCCCGCTGTCCAGGCCTTTCAGGTCGATCCGCAATGTATCGTCAGTAGGGGAGTTCCAGATGTATTTCCTGATTCCGAATCCGATACCGGACCCGCTTCCTCCGATGTATTCCACATTTAAGTTATTAATGACCTTAACCTGGTCCATGCTTTGTGAAAAGTGGATCGTTATATTTGTATATGTTTTGTCCAAATTAATGGAGATGAATTGATTATTGACCCAGGGGTCATTCATAGGGTCGGCAATTTTATTAACGACCGGGGGTATTGAATTAGTCCCGTTTATCCGGAAGAGGAAGGAATATTCATTATCCAGTTCATTGCCGTTGGTATCACTTAAGGAACGGGATAAGGAGACCGTATAAGTCTCTGTAAGATCAAAGAATTCAGATGGAGTGAAACGGGCCTGGTAATCATTGTCCCAGGAAAAATTTCCATCTACAGATGGGGAAAATGAAATATAATTGCCGGTATTGACCTTATTCATGGGCTTGGAAAAATTAAAGAGGAGTGCATCGTCTTTTTCCACATTGTTGTTGATGATACCGCTGTTCCAGTTCAGGGCTGAGGATGAATTCCTGGCAAAGACCAGGGCCGGTGCAGTAAAATCATCCCCCACAGTAAATGTGAATTTGTATGCTTGTAAAAGGGAATTTCCTTCCGGATCCTTAACACCTTCTGTGACATCAACATAGTATGTTGTCCCATACTGAAGCAGTCCGTCAGGATCAAAGAGTGCCGTGGTGTTATTATTTATTAAAGAAAGCTGATACTGGATAGAGGGAGAGATCGAGACGCCGTTTATGAGAGTGTTTGCGTCAATTGGTTCTGAGAATGTGATCATGATATTGGCTTCTTTGGGGATACCCATGGCTCCATAAGAAGGGTAGGTGGATACAACATAAGGTTTGACGGTCTCACCGCCTATGGAGAACTGGCAGGAGAACTGATCTTCGATATTGTTTCCCACTTTGTCTTCCGCGGTTTTTGTAAGAGTAATGTAGTGGATGCCTCCGGGAGTCAGGGGATATTCAGGCGTAAAGATCATCTTCTTTGAATTTTCCTGCCAGGCAAAAGCCCCGCTGACCGCACCGGCACCGAAACGGAGTGAAAAAGCTTTTTCTGTAATGGGCTCTTCCATGGGTTCGGAAAACTGCATGATAACAGGAGTGCTCTTATCCACATTGATGCTTTTATCAATAGGAGAGACGGTGACTATCCTGGGCTGGTCAAAGTCACTCCAGAATGAACAACCTGAAAAAGTCATAGCTGTTAAAATTACTATTATTAATATTCTTTTTTTCATAATATCACCTTTACTATTTAGTCAGGAAGATTAGTTCTATATCTTCTTCCATGGGATTGTGGTTCATATCTTTTATTCCGGATGAACCTCCGTTAAATTCAAGTTTATAATAATTGTTACTGGAGACAGACCCGATCTTTATATAGGCCTCTGTTTGGTCAGCATTATAGTTGAAATCTTCTATTGCTCCCAGTTTACCGGTATCTCCCCATCCTGATATCCTTGATATGGAGACATTCTCCTGGAAAGAGGAGATATCCAGCTTTTCGGGAAGAGACAGGTTGAAGTTAATTGTGAATGTGTTGGTCTGCATACCATTCAATTGAACAGTGTCGATCGAACTAAAGGATAACGGCTGCCCGGAATTATCAGAGACATTCATTATCTTTAGAAGTTTAGCTCCAGCTCCATTTACTAGAAAGTTCATCTGAAAGGCTGAAGCGAGATTGTGATCATCCGGGTCTTTGGCTGTTTCGCTTATATTGAGTCTGTATTGTGTCTCCGGCTGAAGATCTTCAGTAGGATGAAAGATCATGGTCTCTCCTCCTGCCGTACTCCATGTAAAGTACCCGTTAACAGAAGGAGAGAGAGAAAAAGCACTCTCCGTATCCGGATGGTTCATGGTCTTATTAAAAAGAATTGCGATCTGGACATCTTTATTGATACTCTGCTGGTTGTTGGTCCAGTAGACCGGGACAGGGATACCATATGAGTAGATCCCTGAAATTTCGGGAACAGTATAGGAGTCACCTGTCAGAAAGTTGAATTGATACTCCTGTCCTAAAAGGTAGCCGTCCTCTGAAGAACTTTCTTTGCCTAAAGTGACCCTGTATCGGGTTGCACTCTGCAGATTTCCGATGATCTGATACTGGAGAACTGTGTGAGCGCTGTTCCAGCTGAATGTTCCTGTAGGGGATGGGGAGATCGTGAAATTATTCTGAACGGACTGGATCTCCATTGCTTTTGAAAAAATGATCGTGATGTCCGTATCTTTCCCTATCCCTTCCGACATATTCGCCGGAATAGTCTGAATAATGGAAGGTTTGATGGCTGTTTCATGATTGATATAGAAAGAGAACAGGAGATCATTCTTTAAGCTGTTTCCCGTCCTGTCCTTAGCGCTCTTATCCAGCGTAACAGTATACCTTTTTCCCGTATCCAGCAGTTTTTCAAAGAGATAAGTGAATCTCTGATGACCTTCCCATACGATCATTCCGCTATGAGCCCCCTCTGATTCGATCTGCAGCGCTTTTTCCACACTGGCTTTATCCATGTCTTCATTGAATTTGATCCATACGGTTGTGCTGTTCGGGATATTATACTGATTGTGCTTTGGATAATGATCTTCAATCTCAGGAGGATCAAGGTCCACGCCGAGCCTGCTGCAGGAGGCCAGGACCAGTAAAAGAAATATGAAATGTTTAAGATTATTTTTTAACATCGACAACATCTCCGTCATTTAATTTTTCCGTGTTATTGATTATTACGATCTCGTTCTCTTTTAATCCGCTTGTTACTTCTACTTTATTATCAATGGTCTCTTTAAATTCGATCTTTTTTGCGTATACTTCATTATTTTTGTGAAGGGTGAATATGCTTCCCGTATTGCTTTCTGATGTGATGACGGAAGCAGCCGGTATGGTTAAACAGGTCCTCTCTTTTCCGGTATATATATTAGCACGGGCGAACATGCCGGGTTTTATCAGGTGGGAGGGGTTTTTGAATTTTCCCTTCACTTCAACTGTCCTGGTCTTCAGATCTACGATAGGGCTGATCAGGTGGACAGACCCTGTAAATGTGCTGTCTCCTAATGCATCCACTTTCAGCTGTATTGTATTCCTTTTTTTAACCTGATTGATCATGGATTCAGGGATATTCAATAGGGCATATACATGATCAATATTCATGACCACCAGCAGGGGCTGTTCGTTCACCACCCTCTCTCCTGTTTCAATATCCCTGACAGCTACTATCCCGTCAATAGGAGAGCGTATTGCGCTGTTCCTTAACAGGAGCTGAATGGACTGAACATGAGCCTTTGCATTCTTTACTTTTGCCCTGTGGACTTCCACTTCTGCCTTATCAACAGATGTGTTCATAAGTTTCAGAAGCTTGATCTTCTCTTCCGGGTCAGTTGGAAGCTTGTGTCCGCTCTCTATGATATCTTCATCACTGTATCCGCTTAACTGGATCTCCACTTCCTTTTTTGAGACCTGGAATTTGGTCTCATAGGTTGTCAGTTCTGTCTGCAGGTTCTCGTATTCCTCCTGGGTGATGGCCCCGATCTCAAGAAGCTGTTTCTTTCTTTCCAGGATCCGTTTCACATTTGCCAGGGAGGATTCTTTGTCTTTCATGTCCGCTTTGGTCTTATCGATCACCTTTAACTGCTGTCCGATCCGTTTTAAAGCATTCTTATACTTTTCCTCCACAAGCTGGAGAGTTGATCCGGCTGATTCATATTCAGCCTGGGCTTTTGTGAGCTCCAGCTGAAGAGGGAATCGCTCTATCTGAAGCAGGATACTCCCTTTCTTTACCCTGGTTCCCACATCAACGAAGATCTTTTCAACCTTTCCCATCACTTTTGAAGTAATATTGACCTTTTCAGTGTAGGAGATCGTTCCGATAGAGTAAATATTCTCCTTGATCACTTCTTTTTTTACTTTCATCGTATCTACTTTAACTATTCTGTTTTCATCTTTGTTTCCTTTTCCACAGCTAATAAACACTGATACGATCGCTAATAACCCTATAATTATTTTTTTCATAATGTTTACCTCATTTTTATGATCTGCAGATATCCTATATCAGCCCCTAAAGAGAGCTCCAGGTCAACGATGGAATTGATGTATTCAAGAACTCCCTGCATGGTCTGTGTGGATGCCTGGTAGTATTCAATTTCCGCTTCTACTACATCAACCCGTTTTGCTTCACCCAGTTTTTGTTTCAGCATAAAGACATCAAGCCTCTTTTTTAAAACTTTTTCCCTGTCCTTTAAGATGTTCAGAAGATCCCATTTTTCTTTGACCTGGTAATATCTGTCCTCTATTTCAATGGCGATATCCTGTTTGAGCTGACTCAGCTTCACTTTCGCAGTCTTCAGATTGGCTTCAGCCTGTATATAACGGGAGATATATCCCAGATCAGAGAAAGGCTCTAATGAGTGGCTGGACGAGAGGCTTTTACTCCCATCATTTATGTTCTGACCGTAATTACCGGACTGAGAGAGGCTGGTACCTTTGAACATGAAATCAAGCTGGATACCGACATTCCAGGAACGGGAGAAGGGATAGAACTTTTCTCCGGATAATGTATAGTCAAAGTTGAGTGAGACAGCGGGTAAATAATAATATTTATTGCTCTTATAATCATATTTTCGCTGGATAACCTCAGAATAGGTATTCATCAGGTCTCTGCGGTTCTGGAATGCATAGGAGACCAGTTCGCTTATGCTCTTATCCAGTTCTTTGTATTGAAGGGTAGCAAAGATATCTTCATCGATCATGATCCTCTGCTGCCAGTTCAGATACAGGGCTTTCTTTAAAGTATTGTATTCTTTTGAAAGGCTGTTTTTTGACCTGACATGATCAAGCTGGGCTGTCTTTTGATATGCTTCGATCTCAGCCAGGTCAATACTGGTCAGCATCCCCAGATTGTTCTCTGCTTTGGCAAAGCCCGTCTGAATATCAGCCTGCTCCACAAGCTTCTGCTGTATGTTCTTGATCTCCTTTTGGATGATCACTGAAAAATACTGTTTCTGGATCACTGCCTTAAGGTTGTTTAGAAGGATATTATAGGTAGTTCGTTTGATCTTGGAGTTCATCTGGGCGATCTTGTAGGATGCATAATACCGTCCGCCCTGGTACAGAGGCTGTTGGACCTTGAATTTTATAGAATGTGTACGGGTATCTTCTTCATAGGGTGTTACATTAAAGGCATTACCGTAATCAATACCCAGGGTAGGGAGGAACCGCCTCCAGTTTTCCGTGATGATCTTCTTGCTGAGGAGCTGTTCGATCCGATTATACTTCAGGTCGTAATTGTTCTTTATCCCTATATTGAGAGCACTGGAAAGGTCTATCTTGATGGACTCTGGCAGGTCCTCTGCATGCAGACTGCACAGGTAGAGTAGTGCTATTACCTGAAATATGATCAGCTTTTTCATAAATTAATCCGCATCCTTTACTTTTTTTATCATATCTGCGATGATACATTTCAGATATTTTGTATTGATAAGATGATCCTCTGCTGTTTCATTGAAGACAACTGTGCAGGCCTTCTGCATGGAGGCTGTATAAAGGTCCAACCGGATGTATATATTCTCGATCTCATCAATGTCCTTGATATAGCTTCTGTGTACCAGTGTTACATCCATTATGGAATCCATAATCGGATCTGTCTCCCTGTTTGAAAGAGCATTGGTCTGAAATGATATCTCTTTTACAGCCTTATAACCGTTCTTTTCCAGTTCAAAAGTTACCAGGTCTTTTATTTCTTCCTTTATAAAGGGATCAAAGTTCAGCGTGCGGATATTGATACGGTTGAGCCGGATGGCTTT